>NZ_JABFAZ010000020.1:81576-141816 GCF_017168505.1 Micrococcus sp. KRD077
GGTCACGGGGTCCTCCTGGCGCGGGGCGGGCTCACGCGATGCGCGCGGCGCCGCCCTCGTCCTCGTGCGCGGGGCAGGCCGCCTCGACCGTGCCCACGGCAGGGGCGGGGCGGCCGGGGGCCTCGATCCCGAAGACCGCCTCGAGGGCGTCCTCATAGCGGTCGAGCCGGCCCTCGGCGGCGAGTCGCTTGGCGCGCACGCTGGGCTCGTGCAGGAGCAGGTTCACCATGCGGCGCAGGGCGAACTCCACCTCCTCGGCGGCCGCCGTGCAGCCGTGGCGGGCGCGCACGCGCTCGAGCTCCCGGTCGAGCACGCCGAGGGTGTGGCGGCGCAGGGCCTTGATCGCCGCGTCGGCACTGCGGCCGCGTTGCGCCGCGCGGTACTCCTCGACGGCGTCGTCCACGAGTGCGCGGGCCTCGGCGACGGCGACCTCGGCCTGTTCGGGGGCGGCCAGCCGCACCGACTCGAGGGTGATGAGGTCGACGTCCGGCAGGTCCGCGACGGCGGGGGCGAAGTCGCGCGAGAGGGCCAGGTCGACCACCGTGAGCGGGCGCCGTCCGCCCTCGCGCAGCTCCTGCAGGCGCTCGGGGCTGATCTGGCGCTCGCCCCCGGAGGAGCCGATGATCACGTCCGCCTCGGCGACGGCACCGGCCACGGCTTCGCCGCCGAGCGCGAGGGCCCAGCCGCCGCGGTCCGCGACGAACTGCTCCGCGCGGCCCGAGGCCGAGTGCACGCCGACGGTGGTCGCACCCCGGTCCGCCAGCTGCGCGAGCGTGGTGCCGGCGTAGGCGCCCGTGCCGATCAGCAGGATGGTGGCCCCGGCCCAGAAGTCGCGCTGGGCCGCGGCGTCGGTGAGACCGCGCAGCTCCTCCGCGAGGTCCAGGGCGACGGAGACGACCGAGCGGCCGGCCGCGCCGAGCGCCGTGCGGGAGCCGACGTCCTTGGCCGTGCGCGTGGCGGACTCGAAGAGGCGGACGAGCGGGCCCGAGGCGGTGCCGGCCTCCTGGGCCGCCGTCAGGGCGCGTCGGACCTGACCGGCGATCTCGCGCTCGCCCACCACGGCGGAGTCCAGTCCGGCGCCGACCTCGAAGAGGTGACGGGCCGTGGCGTCGGCGTCGAGCGTGCGGAACGCGGCGTGCACGTCCTCGTCCGGCAGGGAGGTGGAGGCGGCGACGGCGGACAGCAGCCCCGCGCGGGCGGCCTCGACGCCGGCCCCGTCGGCCTCGGCGTAGATCTCCACGCGGTTGCACGTGGCCAGCACGATGGCGCCCGCCGCGCCGCTGCCGGGCAGGGCGGGCCCGACCCCGGTCGCGCCGGCGCTGAGGCGGGCGACCGTGTCCAGGTCCAGGTCATGGTGGGAGGCGACGAGAGAGAAGACAGTCACAGCGGGCCAAGTCTAGCCCCGACCGCCCCGCCCGTCCGGGAAGGCGGACCTGACCCGGGTGCCGTCGGCCAGTGTGACGGCGCTCACGGAGGACGCTGATGTGCCACCGGGACACGACCGGTGGGACACTGGGGGCATGTCCGCCCTGTCCCAGACCCCCGAGACCCCCGCGGCCGTCCCGGCACTGCCCGCCGAGCACCCGCTGCGCACCGAGGATCCGTCACGCTCGACCGTGGCCAGCCCGCTCCTTCGCGCGCTGCGCGGCCAGCGCCCCGACCGCCACCCCGTGTGGTTCATGCGGCAGGCCGGCCGTTCGCTGCCCGAGTACCGCCGGGTGCGCGAGGGGATCGGGATGCTCGACTCCTGCCTCATGCCGGACCTGGTCCGGGAGATCACGATGCAGCCGGTGCGCCGCCACGACGTCGACGCAGCGATCTTCTTCTCGGACATCGTGGTCCCCCTGCGCCTGGCGGGCGTGGACGTGGAGATCCAGCCCGGCGTGGGCCCCGTGCTCGGCCAGGCCGTCCGCACCGCCGACGACGTCGCCGCGCTGCCCGTCCTCGAGGACGCCGCCCTGGACGTCATCCGCGAGGCCGTCGCGGCCACCGTCGCCGAGCTGGGCCCGCGCCCCCTGATCGGCTTCGCCGGCGCCCCCTTCACGCTGGCGGCGTACATGGTGGAGGGCCGTCCCTCCCGCGACCACTTCGGCCCGCGACGCATGATGCACGCCGACCCCGAGACCTGGGCCGCCCTGGCCGGCTGGGCGGCCACCGTGTCCGGCCAGTTCCTGCGCGCCCAGCTCGAGTCCGGCGCCTCCGCCGCGCAGCTGTTCGACTCGTGGGCCGGTTCGCTCTCGGCGGACGACTACCTCGAGCACGTGCAGCCGCACTCGACGGCGGCCCTCGCCCATGTCGCCGACCTCGCCGGGCCCGGCGTCCCCGACGGCGCCCCGCTCCTGCACTTCGGCACGGGCACCGGAGAGTTCCTGCACCACATGCGTGACGCGGGCGCGACCGCCGTCGGCGTGGACCACCGCCTCACGCTCGCCGAGGCGCACCGCCGGCTCAGCGCGAACCCCGGCCCCGACGGACGCGGCGCCGTGCCCCTGCAGGGCAACATCGACCCGGCCCTGCTCGCCGCCCCGTGGGAGGTCCTCGAGGCCCACGTGCGCGACGTCGTCGCCTCCGGCGCCGTCGCGCCCGGCCACGTCGTCAACCTCGCCCACGGCGTGCCGCCGGAGACGGACGCGGCCGTGCTGACCCGCGTGGTCGAGCTAATCCACTCCCTGCCCGTGCCGGAGCGGGAGGGCCAGGACCCGGCACCGGGGGTCGAGACCGCCGAGCGGGAGGAGCGCGCATGAGCGGCACGGCGCTCGTGGTCGGCGGCGGCATCGCCGGCCTCGTCGCGGCCCACCGACTGTCCACGGCGGGCTGGGACGTGACCCTCGCCGAGGCCACCTCCGTGCTCGGGGGCGCGGTCTCCCCGCGCTTCCTCGACGTCCCCTCGCACGGCGAGACCGGGGCCCCCGAGACCCAGACCCTCGAACTCGACGGCGGCGCCGAGTCGTTCGCCGTCCGCGGCGCCGCCGTGCGCGCGCTCGTGGAGGAGCTCGGGCTGGGCGAGAAGATCGTCGCGCCCGAGCCCCTCGGCTCGTGGCTGCACGGTCCCGCCGGCCCCGTGCGCGCCCCGCGTCTCGGCATCGTCGGCATCCCGGGCGACCTCGACGCCGAGGACCTCGCCGCCGCCCTCACGCCGGCCGGCCTGGAGCGCGCCCGGCAGGACGCCGAGGCCCCCATGGATCGCTGGGCCGCCGCGCTCGCGGCCGGCGAACCGGTGACCGTCGCGCAGGTCGTGGCCGACCGCCTCGGCGACGAGGTGCTCGACCGCCTCGTGGCCCCCGTCGTCGCCGGAGTCCACTCGGCCGACCCCGCGGTCGTCGAGCTGGAGCGCGTGGCCCCCGGCCTGCTCGCCGCCGCCGTGGAGCACGGCGGGCTGGCCGCGGGCGTCGCCGCGCTGCGGTCCACCGGGACCCCCGGCTCGCTCGTGGCCGGTCTGGACGGCGGCATGGTCCGCCTCACCGGCCGGCTCGTCGAGGCGCTGCGCGAGGACGGGGCCACCGTCCTGCGCGGTGTCCGGGTGGCCGCCCTGTCCCGCGTGCCCGCCACCGGCGGCTGGTGGGCCCAGATCTCGGACCGGGACGACGAGGTCGTCCGCGGGCTCGACGTGGACCGCGTCGTGCTGGCCGTGGACGGCGTCACCGCCTGGGACCTGCTGGCCCCGCTCTCGGCCGAGGCCCTGGACCCCGGCGCCGGCCCCGCCCTCGGCGAGGGCATCGCGCTGGCCACGCTCGTCGTCGAGGCCGCGGGCCTGGACGACGCGCCACGCGGCACCGGAGTGCTGGTCGGCGCCGGGACGGACGTGGCCGCCAAGGCCCTGACCCACGCCACCGCCAAGTGGGCGTGGCTGCGCGAGGTCGTCGCGCGGCCACAGGAGGGCGGCGTCGCCCGTCATCCCCATCGCCACGTGCTGCGCCTGTCCTACGGCCGCCAGGGCGGCGGGCCCGAGGCGCTGGGCCACCGCAGCGCGGACGAGGAGCTGCTCGCGCAGGCGCTCGTGGACACGGCGACTCTCACCGGGGTGCCGCTGGCGGAGGAGGACGTCGTCGCCCGCACCGTCACCCGCTGGCGCCGCTCCATCCCGCCGCAGGCCGGCCCCGACCGCGCGAAGGCGGACACGCTGATCGACTGGGCACGGGACGTGCCCGGCCTCGAGCTCGTGGGCAGCTGGGTGCACGGCACCGGGCTGGCCGCCGTCGTCGCCGGCGTGGACCGCACCCTCGGCGCCGACGCGCCGCCCGCGGGTTGACCTCGCCCCCAGACCACCCCTGACGCAATCGGATCTCAAGGAAGAGGACCATGACCAAGGACAGCACCACCACCCCTGCCGAGGCCGGCAAGGACTGGTTCACCACCTACACCGTGTTCGCCCGCCCACAGGGCGAGCCAGGCTGGCTGGGACTGGAGGGCCGCGACGCGAAGAAGGCCGCCAAGGAGTTCGACGAGGCCGTCGCGCGGGTGGCCCAGACCGGCGTGACCGTGCGCGGCGTCTACGACGTCTCGGGCATGCGCGAGGCCGGCGACGTCATGGTGTGGATGTACGGCCAGGTGCCCGAGGACCTGCAGGCCGCCATCCGCGAACTGCGCCGCACCCGTCTGCTCGAGGGCACCACGATGGTGCTCTCGGCCATGGGCGCCGATCGCATGGCCGAGTTCAACAAGGACCACGTCCCCGCCTTCGCCATGGGCCGCAAGGCCCTGAAGTGGCTGTGCTTCTACCCGTTCGTGCGCTCGTACGACTGGTACCTGCTGGACCCGAAGGAGCGGGCCCGCATGCTCCGCGAGCACGGCCAGCTCGGCCAGGACTTCCCGCAGGTATGGGCGAACACCACCAGCGCGTTCGGCCTGAACGACTGGGAGTGGCTGCTGGGCCTCGAGGCGGACGAGCTGACGGACCTGGTGGACATGATGCGCCACCTGCGCAACAACGAGACCCGCCTGCACGTGCGCAGCGAGGTGCCGTTCTACACCGGACGCCGTCTGGAGACCGCCGAGATCGCGGAGGTGCTGGCCTGATGACCGCCGCCCCCGAGCCCCGCGCCGACGCGCCCGTCCACACCGGCCCGGACGCCGGCGTCGCCCCGGCCCTCCGGACGCCCGAGAAGGCCGCCGCCGGCGTCGACTACGACGTGTGCGGCGTGATGGCCCCCAAGGACTACGACGCCCTGCTGCTCGCCTCCTTCGGCGGGCCCGAGGGTCAGGACGACGTGATCCCGTTCCTGCGCAACGTCACGCGCGGGCGCGGCATCCCGGACGAGCGCCTCGAGGAGGTCGCCACCCACTACCGCGCCAACGGCGGCGTCAGCCCCATCAACGCGCAGAACCGCGCGCTGAAGGCGGCCATCGAGGCCGAGCTGGCCGCCCGCGGCCTGGACCTGCCCGTGTACTGGGGCAACCGCAACTGGGAGCCCTACTTCCCGGACACCCTCGCGCGGATGCACGCCGACGGGCACCGCCGCATCCTGACGGTCACCACCTCCGCGTACTCCTGCTACTCCTCGTGCCGCCAGTACCGCGAGGACATGGGCATGGCCCTGGAGCAGACCGGCCTGACCGGGAAGGTGGACCTGGACAAGACGCGCCAGTACTTCAACCACCCCGGCTTCATCGAGCCGTTCCGGGACGGCCTGCGCGCGGACCTGGCCTCGCTGCGCGCGGAGCTGGGGGACGACGCGCGGATCCACGTGCTCTTCGCGACCCACTCGATCCCCACCTCCGACGCCGCCGCCGCCGGCCCGCGCGGCCTCGCCGCCGACCTGCGCGCGCAGGCGGGGGCGGAGCCGGGCGACGAGGGTGCGGACGTGTACTCGGCGCAGCACCTCGACGTGGCCCGCGAGATCCTCGCCGGCGTGCCCGAGGCCGCGGACGTGCCGTGGTCGCTCGTGTACCAGTCGCGCTCCGGCCCGCCCTCGGTGCCGTGGCTCGAGCCGGACATCAACGACGCGATGGAGCACCTCGCGGGCGAGGGCGCCGAGACGGACGCGCAGGGGCGCGCCGTGGCGGGCTTCGTCGTCGTGCCGCTGGGCTTCGTCTCGGACCACATGGAGGTGGTCTGGGACCTCGACACCGAGGCCAAGGAGACCGCCGAGGGGCTGGGCGTGGGGTTCCGGCGCAGCCCCACCCCGGGCACCGACCCGCGGTTCGTGGCCGGGCTCGTGGACATCGTGGAGGAGCGGCTGGGCCGCCGCGAGGGCCGCGCCGCGGCCGGCTGCTTCCCGGCCTGGTACGACGTGTGCCGGCCGGACTGCTGCGCCAAGGTGATGCGGGACGGCTCGACGCGGCCGACGACGTCCGCGGTCGACGCCGCCGTGCGCGGGCTGGCCGAGCACGAGGCGGGCGCCGCGGCCCCCGCCGAGGAGGCCTGAGACCGTGACCCCCCTGCGCATCGGCACCCGGGGCTCCGCCCTGGCGACCACGCAGACCACCCACGTGGCGGAGGCGCTCACGGAGCGCTCCGGCCTGGCCCACGAGCTGGTGGTGATCCGCACCGAGGGCGACGTCACCACCGGCTCGCTGGCCTCGCTGGGCGGCACCGGCGTGTTCGCCTCGGCGCTGCGGGCCGCCGTGCTCGACGGCGTCGTGGACGCGGCCGTGCACTCGCTCAAGGACCTGCCGGCCGCCCAGCCGGAGACCCTCGAGATCGCCGCGGTGCCGGCCCGGGCCGACCTGCGGGACGCCCTGTGCGCCCGCGACGGCCTCACCCTGGCGACCCTGCCCGAGGGCGCCCGGGTGGGCACGGGCTCTCCGCGCCGCGTGGCCCAGCTCAAGGCGCTGCGCCCGGATCTGGAGCTCGTGGACATCCGCGGCAACGTGCAGACCCGCCTGGCCCGCGTGCCCGGGCTGGAGCAGCACGACGACCACGCCCCGGCCGCCGTGGGTTCGCCCCGCGGTGACCTCGACGCCGTGATCCTGGCCTGTGCCGGGCTCGACCGGCTCGGCCTGGACCACGTGATGACCGAGCGGATCGACCCGGAGGTCATGGTGCCCGCCCCCGGGCAGGGCGCCCTGGCCGTGGAGATCCGGGCCGAGGACGAGTCCTTCCTCGGTCGGGCGCTCCTGGACCCCCAGGCGCCGGTCGGGAGGCTGCACGCCGCCCTCGAGCTGGTCGACGATCGGGACACCCACGTGGCGGTCACCGCCGAGCGGGCCCTGCTGCGCCGCCTCGAGGCCGGCTGCGCCGCGCCGATCGGGGCCGTGGCCCGCGTGACCGACGGCGAGGCCGGCGCGCCGCGCATCGAGATGACCGCGATGGTGGCCGCCCTCGACGGCTCGCGCGTGCTGCGCCGGACCTCGTCCGTGCAGCTCGACCCGGTGCCGGCCGACGTGGCCGGCGACCCGGCGGCCGCCGACGAGTGGCTCGAGGACACCCTGTTCGTGGCCGCGGAGGCACTCGGCGTGCACGTGGCCGAGCAGTTCGTGGCCGAGGGCGCCGACCTGCTGCCCGGCACGGTGCGCGGGGTGGACCGGGGCGACGGCGCCCCGCGGCCCGACGACCCGGCCTGAGATGCGCGTCCTGCTCACCCGCCAGCCGGCCCAGGCCGGCGACCTCGAGGCCGGTCTCGCCGGCGCCGAGGTGGCGGGGCGGCGGCTGCGGGTCGGCTTCCTGCCGCTGACCGACTTCGCGCTGCCCGACGACGACGGCCCCCTGCGCGCGCTGCTCGCGGACTGGGCGGGGGCCGACGGTGATGCGGCCGGGCCGGTGCGCTCGGACGGGTCCCGCTGGCTCGTGCTGACGAGCCCCAACACCGTGCGCGCACTCAGGGCCGTCAGCTGGGACGGCCATGTCCCGGCGGGCGCGCGGATCGCGGTCACCGGACCGGGCACGGCACGGGTGCTGACCGAGGCGGGCTGCGACGCGGCGCCGTGGCTGCCGCCCGAGGACCGCTCCGCCGATGGCCTGATCGCCGGACTCGCCGCCCTGCATCCCCGCGGCGCCCGCGCGTGGCTGCCCCAGTCCGATCGGGCCCGGTCCCGCCTCGCCGACGGCCTGCGCGCGGCGGGCTGGGACGTGCGGACCGGGCTCGCCTACCGGACGGTGCCGTATCCGGCGCAGGTCGGCAGGCGGCTGCTCGACGGGGCGGCAGACGAGGGCCGGGGGGACGTCGTGACGCCCGCGCGGTTGGCCGCGGTCGCGGCGGGGACCGCCGTGGTGCTCACCAGCTCGTCCGCGGCGGAGGAGTTCGTGGCCGCGGGCCTGACGCCGCTGGTGGGGGAGCGGGTGCGGCTCGTGGCGATCGGCGCGCCGACCCGTGACACGTGCGCGCGGCGGGGTCTGCCCCTGCTCGGGACGGCCCCCACGCCGGACGCGGCCGGAGTGCTGGCCGTGCTGCGCGCTGCGGCCTGAGCCGCCCGTCCGCACTCGAGGCGAGGCTCAGTCGGGGCGGCCGCCGTCCCGGTCGGTCGCGTCGTCCTCCGTCGACGCCGGGCCGGCGTCGTGCGTCTCGTCCTCCGGCACGCCGGTGGCGGCGGCCATGATGTCCACCCGCGGGTCGCGCAGGATGGCGACCGAGACGTTGGTGAAGCCCGTGTTGGCGAGCAGCTCCGAGGCCTCCTCGTCCGTCAGGTCGTACGCGTGCGCGAGCATGCGCACGTTCTCCGTGTAGAAGGCGTGCAGGCGGTCGACGCCGCGCAGGAAGCCCAGAGTGTTCCCCATGGCGGAGAGCCTACCGGGCGCGCGTGGTGGACAGGTGGCCGGCGGGCGAACGGCCGGTGGACCGGCCCGCCGGCCGCGGGGGACGACGGGCCGTGCCGCTCAGCCCTCGGCGCGGCGGCTGCGGCGCCGGACCAGCGAGACCTCCATGGTCCGGCCCTCGGTGCGGGTGCGCAGGTACGGCTGGTCCTCCACGAGGGTGGAGAGCTTGGAGTGCCCGAAGTCGCGCGGGTCGAAGTCCACGTGGGTGCGGCTCAGGTGCTGGCCGATCAGGGACAGCGTGGCCCAGCCGTCGTCGGTGCTCGTGGCGTTGACGGCCTTGGTGAGCGCGGCCTGCAGGTCGATGCGCGGGGCGGCGTCGGCCTCGTCGTGCTCGTGCTCGGCTTCGTCGTGCTCGGGCTCGGCTTCGACCGGCACCTCGGGCGGGGTCGGGTCCTCGGTGACGTCCGACGACGACGCACGGCGGCCCCGACGGCCGGCTCCGGACTTCGCCTGCGAACCCTTCCCGTCCTTCCCGTCCTTGCCTGCGGCGGCGTCCCCGGCGGGCGCCTCGTCGGCAGCGGGGGCCTCGTCGGCAGCAGGGGCCTCGTCGGCAATGGGGGCCTCGGCGTCCGCGTCGGTGGCCTCGGGGGTGTCGGTGGCGTCGGTGGTCTTGGCCCCGCGACCGCGGCCTCGACCACCGCGGCGGGACCCCGAGCGGCCGGAACCCTCGGACGCCTTGGCGTTCTCCTCCTTGGCAGGGGCGTCCTCGCCGGTCTCGTCGTCGTCGACGTCGTGGTCCGTGGCCGTGCCGAGCAGCTCGAGGTAGATGAACTGGTCCACGGCGTTGCGCAGCGAGGCGGGGGTCTTGCGGGCGCCCAGGCCGATCACACGCTTGCCGCCCTCGCGCAGGCGGGTGGCCAGGCGCGTGAAGTCGGAGTCGGAGGAGACGAGGGCGAACGCGTCCACGTTGCCCATCCAGAGCAGGTCCATCGCGTCGATGATGAGCGCGGAGTCCGAGGAGTTCTTGCCCACGGTGTAGGCGAACTGCTGGACCGGCTGGATCGCGTGGTGGTTCAGCGCCTTCTTCCAGCCGTTCAGGTTGGTCGTGGTCCAGTCGCCGTACGCACGCTTGATCGTGGGGGTGCCGTAGGTGGCGAGCTCCTCGAGGATCAGGGGGGCGAACTTGGGGGAGACGTTGTCGCTGTCCATCAGGACGGCGATGCGCAGGGATGCGGGGGTGGGTTCGGGCATGTGTCCCACCCTAGTCGGCGGCGGCGCGCCCGTGTCGGGCGGTGACCGGGGTCGCCTCCCGTTCGTCCCGGCGCGGGCGGGGCCGCGAGGCGGCGGCCGCCGTGCCGACGACCAGCCCGACGAGCGCCGGGACCACCCAGCCGAAGCCGACCGCGTAGCCGGGCAGCACCCGGCCGGCCAGGCCCGTCAGGGCGGTGACGGGCGTCGTCGTCGCGAGCGCCTCCGGCAGGGCGCCCAGCAGGTCGAAGGAGGCGGCGAGCCCCGTGCAGGCGACCACCCAGCGGGCCACCGCCGGGCGGCCCCGCACCCAGGCCCAGGCGAGGCCGAGCAGGATGACGACGACGGCGATCGGGTAGAGGAACATCAGCACCGGGACGGACCAGGCGATGATCGCCTCCAGGCCCAGGTTGGCGAGCGCGAAGGACACGACGAGGAAGAGGCTCGCCCACAGCCGGTAGGACCCGGGGAACATCTCCGCGAACATCTCGGTGCACGCCACGATCAGTCCGATGCAGGTCTTCAGGCACGCGACGACGACGATGGCCGCGATGAGGTACACGCCCGCCGCGCCGAAGAAGTGGCTCGCGCTGCGGGCGAGGACGTCGCCGCCGTTCGCGGCCTGCGCGAACGCGCCGTGGCTCGTGGCGCCGACGTACGCCAGGGAGGCGTAGACCACCGCCATCGCCGCACCGCCGAGCAGCCCCGCCTTGCCCAGCTCCACCGCCATGCGGCGCGGGCCCGTCACGCCCAGGCGCCGGGCGGCGTCGACGATCACGACCGCGAAGGCGAGCGAGGCGAGCGCGTCCATGGTGTTGTAGCCGTCCAGCAGGCCCCGCACGAGCGCCCCGTCGGCGTAGGCGGGGGTCGGCGAGGGCAGGGCGCCCGTGCTCATCGGGGCCACGACGGCGGCCGCCATCAGGGCGCCGAGCAGGACCAGGAACGCCGGGGTCAGGTAGCGCCCCACCCACTCCATGAGCCGGCCCGGACGGAACGCCGCCACCGCGGCGACCGCGAAGAACGCCGCCGTGAAGCCGAGCAGCCGCAGGCCGCCGTCGCCCGCCAGGGGCGCGACACCGATCTCATAGGACACCGTGGCGGTGCGGGGGATGGCGAAGAGGGGGCCGATCGTCAGGTACAGCAGGCACGTGAACGCCACGGCGAAGCGCCGGGAGACGGGCGCCGTCATCTCACGGACCGAGCGCGCCCCCGTCACCGCCGAGGCGACGATGCCCAGGACCGGCAGCCCCACCGCCGTGACGAGGAAGCCGAGCGTGGCCGGCGTGACCGCGGCGCCCGCATCCCGGCCCAGGCCGGCGGGGAAGATCAGGTTGCCGGCGCCGAAGAACAGGCCGAAGACGAGCGAGGCCAGCAGCAGGGTCTGACCGGGGCGCAGGCGCGGGGGCATCACGGGCCTCTCGACGGCGAACGGGGCGCCATGACTGTACCCGGCGCGCGGTCAGCCTCCGCGCCTAGACTGGACGGGTCCCCGAACCAGGAGCGTGTGACCCCGTCATGTCCTTCCCGCTGCACCGTCCCCGGCGTCTGCGCCGGTCCGCCGCGATGCGCCGCCTCGCCGCCGAGACGCGCCTGCACCCCGCCGAGCTGATCCTGCCGGCCTTCATCAAGGAGGGCGCCGCCGAGCCCGTGCCGATCGCCTCGATGCCGGGCGTCGTGCAGCACACCGCGGACTCGCTCAAGGCCGCCGCGGCCGAGGCCGCCGAGCTGGGCCTGGGCGGCATCATGCTGTTCGGCGTGCCGACCACGCGCGACGCCGTCGGCAGCGCCGCCCTGGACCCGGACGGCGTCCTGAACCGGGCCATCCGGGACGTGAAGGCGGAGGTGGGGGACGGGCTCGTCGTGATGTCCGACCTGTGCCTGGACGAGTTCACCGACCACGGCCACTGCGGCGTGCTCACCGCCGAGGGCGCCGTGGACAACGACGCGACGCTGGAGATCTACGCCCGGATGGGCGTCGCGCAGGCCGAGGCCGGTGCGGACGTGCTCGGCCCCTCCGGGATGATGGACGGCCAGGTCCGCGTGATCCGGGAGGCCCTCGAGGGCGCCGGCCACCACGAGACCGCGATCCTCGCCTACGCCGCGAAGTACTCCTCGGCGTTCTACGGGCCGTTCCGCGACGCCGTCGACTCCCAGCTCACGGGCGACCGCAAGACCTACCAGATGGACGCCGCCAACCGGAGCGAGGCCCTGCTCGAGGTCGCCCTCGACCTCGAGGAGGGCGCGGACATGGTGATGGTCAAGCCCGCGATGAGCTACCTGGACATCGTGCGCGACGTGGCGGACATGGCGGACGTGCCCGTCTCCGCGTACCAGATCTCGGGGGAGTACGCGATGATCGAGGCCGCCGCCGCGCACGGCTGGATCGACCGGAAGGCCTCGATCGTCGAGTCCGTGCTCTCCATCCGGCGCGCCGGCGCCGACTCCGTGCTCACCTACTGGGCGGCCGAGCTCGGCCGCTGGATGAAGGAGGGGTCCCTGTGACCGCGTCCCAGCCGACCACCAACGCCGCCGCCTTCGCCGCGGCCCAGGCCGTCATCCCCGGCGGCGTCGACTCACCCGTGCGCGCCTTCGGCTCGGTGGGCGGCACGCCCCGGTTCATGGCCGGCGCACGCGGCCCGTACCTGACCGACGTCGAGGGCAACGAGTACGTGGACCTGGTCTGCTCGTGGGGCCCCATGCTGCTGGGCCACCAGCACCCCGAGGTCGTCGAGGCCGTGCACGCCGCCGTGGACCGCGGCCTCGGCTTCGGCACCTCCACGCTGGAGGAGACCGCGCTGGCCGAGCTGATCGCCTCCAAGGTCCCGGTCGAGCGCGTGCGCTTCGTGTCCACCGGCACCGAGGCCACCATGACGGCCCTGCGCCTGGCCCGCGGCGTGACCGGCCGCAACCTGATCGTGAAGTTCGCCGGCTGCTACCACGGCCACTCGGACGGCCTGCTGGCCGCGGCCGGCTCGGGCGTGGCGACCGCCGCCCTGCCCGGCTCCGCGGGCGTCACCGAGGCCGCCGCCTCCGAGACCCTCGTGGTGGACTACAACGACCGCGCCGCCGTCGAGGCCGTGTTCGCCGAGCACGGCGAGCGCATCGCCGCGCTCATCACGGAGGCCGTGCCCTGCAACATGGGCGTCGTGGAGCCCGCCGAGGGCTTCAACGCGTTCCTGCGCGAGATCACCCGCCGCCACGGCGCGCTGCTGATCTGGGACGAGGTGCTCACCGGCTTCCGCGCCACCGCCACGGGCGGCTGGGGCCTGTCCGGACAGCCCGAGGGCTGGACCCCGGACGTCTGGTGCTTCGGCAAGGTGATCGGCGGCGGCATGCCCGCGGCCGCCCTGGGCGGCTCCGCCGAGATCATGGACCACCTGGCCCCGCTCGGCCCCGTGTACCAGGCCGGCACCCTCTCCGGGAATCCGGTGGCCATGGCCGCCGGCCACGCCACGCTCTCCCGCGCCGACGAGGCCGTCTACGCGGCCGTGACGCGCGCCTCGGACGCCGTGCGCGAGGGCCTCGTGGCCGCGCTCGACGCCGAGGGCGTGGACCACTCGATCCAGCGGGCCGGCACCCTGTTCTCCCTGGCGTTCGGCACCTCCGGCACCGGCGTGCGGGACTACCGGGACGCCCAGGGCCAGGAGGTCTTCCGCTACGCCCCGTTCTTCCAGTCGCTGCTGGCCTCCGGCGTGTACCTGCCGCCGTCCGTGTTCGAGGCCTGGTTCGTCTCCGCCGCCCACGACGACGCGGCGGTCACCCGGGTGCTCGACGCGCTGCCGGCCGCGGCGAAGGCGGCCGCGGCGGCGACGCCCCAGGGCTGAGACCCGGGTGCGGGTCGGGGCCGGGCGCTCAGCGCTCGGCCTCGACCGGCCAGTGGCGCGAGACGGTGGCCTGCGGGTCCTTGCGTCGCAGGTACTGCTCGAAGCTCTCCGCCTGCTCGGCCTTCCAGCGGACCTGCCGCTCGTGCAGGTCCACCGGCGCGACGCGCAGCTGCTCGTACCGGGCGGCCAGGGCGTCGGCCACCTGGACGGCGGCGAGGGCGTCCGCCGCGGAGGTGTGCGCGTTCTCCAGGGTCACCCCGTAGTGCTCGGACACCGCGGAGAGCGTGCGCTTGCCCTTGCGGAACCGGTCCACCTGCTTGTCCAGCACGAACGGGTCGATCACGGGGCGGGCCTCGAGCGGCGTCAGCCCGTGGTGGCGCGCCTCCCGGTCCATCACCGTGAAGTCGTACACGCCGTTGAACGCCACCACGGGGATGCCCGCGGCGAACAGGTCCCGCAGGGTCTCGGTGATCTCCGTGACACCCTGCGCGGCGGGCATGCCCTCCGCCTGCGCCCGCTCCGTGGTGACGCCGTGGACCTCGGCCGCCTCGGCCGGGATGGGTACGCCCGGGTCCACGAGCCACTCGGCCGACGACGCGGCGCGGCCCTGCTCGTCCACCATCACCAGGGTGGCGGTCACGATCAGCGCGGTGCGCGGATCACGTCCGGTGGTCTCGAGGTCGAAGCCGGCGCGGATGCTCTCATGCCAAGTCACGCGCCTCACGCTACCCGGACCGGCGGACACGACAGGATGGGGTCGTGACCGATCACCCTGTGCTCCCCGGCGCCCGCCACCGCGACGACGGACCGCTCACCCTCGGCGAGGGGCTCGAGGCGCTCGCCCGTCTGGTCCCGCCCGGACACGCCGTCAGCTACGGGGGGCTGGCCGGCCTGCTGGGGGTCGGCGGCCCCCGGCAGGCCGGTCGGGCGATGGCCGAATCGAGCCCCGGCACGCCCTGGTGGCGGGTGGTCCGGGCCGACGGCTCGCTGCCTCCGGAGCTGGCCGCGCGGGCCGCCGTCGAGCACGAGCGGGAGGCCACGCCCCGCACCCCGGCCGGGCGCGTGGACCTGCCCCGGGCCCGCTGGGAACCCGACGACGGCGCCGCGCGGGCGATCCGTGCGATCGCCGACCGTATCGTGTCCGGGCCCGGTGCGAGGATGAGGCCATGACCAGGGAACACGGGGTGGACCCCTTCGATGACGACGCGGCGGCGCCGGAACGGGCCGCTCGGCTGGTGCGCACGGCCGCCGCGCCCGAGGACCGGATCACGCTCACGGACGAGCAGGAGGCGATCGCCTCGCTCGCCCCCGGGCACAACGCCGTGCTCGTGCTGGGCGCCCCCGGCACGGGGCGCACCACCGTGGCGGTCGAGTACGCGGCCCGCCGGATCGAGGCGGGGCTGGACCCCGAGTCCCTCCTGCTGCTGGCCCCGAGCCGGGATGCGGCGGCGCGGCTGCGTGACGCGCTGACCCGCCGGCTCGCCGCCGCCGGTCGGGGCACCCGCGCCGTCACCCCCGTGCGGACCTGGTCCTCCTACGCGTTCGACCTGCTGCGCCGTGCCCGCGTCACGGGACCGCTGAGGCATCTGGAGGTCGCCCCCCGGCTGCTCACCGGTGCCGAGCAGGACACGGTGATCGCCGAGCTGCTCGAGGGCTACGCCGCCGGCCTCGCCGCCGCGCCGGACTGGCCGGACGACGTCGCCCCCGCCGTGGAGGCGAGGGGATTCCGCCGTGAGGTCCGCGAGCTCGTGGACCGCATGAGCGAGCTCGGCCTCGAGCCGGGCTGCCTGCAGGAGCTCGGCACCGCCCACGGGCGCCCCGAGTGGGAGGCCGCGGCCGTGCTGCTGCAGGACTACCGGGACCGGATCGACCTGGGCATGGCCGAGGCGTTCGACGCCGCCGGGCTGCTGTCCGCTGCCGTCCGCGTGCTCACCGAGCGGCATCCGGAGGACCCGGAGCGCGACGCCGCGGCGCAGGCGTTCGTGGCGGAGGAGCGGGACCGCCTGGCCGTGCTCGTGGTCGAGGACCTCCACGAGGCCACCCCCGCCGTACACGACCTGCTCAGCGTGCTCGGCCGCGGGCGGGACGTGTTGCTCACCGCGTCACCGGACACCACCGTGGAGGGCTTCCGCGGCGCCCGGCCCGACCTCCTCGCCCGGTACCCCGAGGTCCTCGACCCCGATCCCGTGCCGGGGGCCGCCCCGCCCGCGTCCCCGGACGGACGCGTCCGGGTGCTGACGCGCGGGCACCGCATGCGCGCCGCGGTCCAGGACGCCTACCTCCGCGTGGCCCGCCGGGTCCGCCAGCGCACCGCCGGCGTCGAACGGACCCGCACCGAGACCGTCCCGGCGGACGGCGACGGCGCCGTCCGGGCGCACGTCGTGCCTACCCGCGCCCACGAGGACCAGCTCGTCCTCGAACGGGTGCTGCGGGTCCACCACGAGGACGGGGTGCCCCTGGACCGGATCCTCGTGGTCGCCCGCTCCGGCTCCCGCGTGGCCGCGCTCGCCCGTCACCTGGAGGCCGAGGGCGTCCCCGTGCTGCGGGACGCCGCCGGGCTCGTGCTGAAGGAGGAGCCCGCCGTCGCGCCCCTGCTCACCCTGCTGGACGCGGCGGGGGCGCTCGCGGAGGATCCGGAGGCCCGGGTCGAGGACGTGCTCGACCCGGACGAGGTCGTGGGACTGCTCACCGGCCGGTACGGGATGGCCAGCGCGCTGCACGTGCGGCGGCTGCGCCAGGACCTGCTGGCCGCCGAGCGGGGCCGGGGCGGCCGGCGCACCTCGGACGCGCTGCTCGCCGCGGCCCTCCTGGACCCGAGCCTGGCCGGCCCCGAGCACGAGCGGCACCGCGCCCTGCGCCGCGTCCACTGGATGCTCCGGGACGGCCTGGAGGCCGCCCGCGCCCCCTCGGCCTCGCCCGAGACCGTGCTGTGGGCGCTGTGGTCCGCCTCCGGTCGGGCCGAGCGGTGGCGTTCGCTCGCGCTGCGGCCCGCCGAGCACGCGAACGACCGCCGCGAGTCCCGCCGTGCGGACGCGGATCTCGACGCCGTCGTCGCCCTGTTCAAGGTGGCCGAGCGCTTCGTGGACCAGTTCCCGGGCGCCTCGCCCGAGTCGTTCGCCGTCTACATGGAGTCCCAGGACCTGCCCGTGGACACCCTGGCCCGCCGGGCCGAGTCCGGCGACGCCGTGCACGTGCGCACCCCCGCCGCGGCGGCCGGCCAGGAGTGGGACACGGTGATCGTCGTGGGCCTGCAGGAGGGCGTGTGGCCGAACACCCGGTTGCGCGGCCAGCTGCTCGGCGCCACCGACCTCGTGGACCTCGTGACCCTGCCCGCGGACGCCCCGTGGCCCACGGACCACCGCACCCGGCTGCGCGAGGTCCGCCAGGACGAGCTGCGCATGCTCGCGGCCGCCGTCTCCCGGGCACGGCGCCAGGTGGTCGCCACGGCCGTGCGCTCGCCGGATGAGGGCCCCTCCGACTTCCTCGACCTGGTGGACCCGCCCGAACGGCTGCCCGCCGAGGCGCGCGACGCCGCCGGCGTCCGGCGGCTCACCGCGGTCCCCGACCCGATCACGGCGCCCGCGCTCGTCGGCCGGCTGCGCCGCGTCCTGGAGGCCGGGGACGAGGCGGACGCGGCCGACGGGGCGACACCCCGGGCGGCGGCGGCCGCCGGCCTGGCGGCCCTCGCCGAGGACGGCGTGACCGTCGCGGACCCCCGACGCTGGTGGGGCCTGCTGCCGCTGTCCACCGAGGCCGCGCTCGTCGACCCGGAGCGCGAGGTCGTCGCGCTCTCGCCCTCCCGCGTGGAGACGGCCCTGCGCAATCCGCTGGACTGGGTGCTGTACCACGTCGGCGCGAACGCGGGCGGGACCCTCGCCCAGTCCGTGGGCACGCTCGTGCATTCGGTGGCCGAACACCATCCCGAGGGCGTGCCCGAGGACGTGCGTGCCGAACTGGAGCGCCGCCTGCCCGAACTCGGCCTGCCGGAGGGCTGGATCACGGAGATCGAGCACGACCGGGCCCGCGGCCTGGTGGACGCCTACATCGGCTACTGGAGCATCGCCCGGGCGGCCGGGCGTCGGCCCGTGGCCCAGGAGGTGCGGCTCCTCGCGGACCTGACCTGGGGCGGGACCACCGTCCGGATCACCGGCGTCGTGGACCGGCTCGAGGCGGATGCGCAAGGCCGACCCTTCATCGCCGACCTCAAGACCGGCCGCAGTGCGCCCACCGGCGCGGAGATGGCGCGCCAGCCCCAGCTGGCCGCCTATCAGGTGGCCGTCCGCGCCGGCGGTCTGGAGCAGGTCCGGGACGACCCCGCCACGGACCCCGCCCTGCGCGCCGCGCTCGCCGGCCTGGAGCACCCCACGACACCGGCCGGCGCGGCCCTCGTCCAGCTCGGCGCCGGCACCCAGAAGACCAAGGTGCAGGACCAGCCGGCCCTCGAGGACGAGGACACCTGGGCGCTCGAGCAGGTGTTCACGGCGGCCCGCCGCACCACGGGGCCGCGCTTCCTCGCCCTCCACGAGGCCGGCGCCCGCCGGTGCGCGCTGCCCTCCGTCTGTCCGCTCTGCTCCGAAGGAAGGCAGGTCACCGAATGGCCCCGCTGACCGGCGATCCCGCCGCCCAGACCGATCGTCCGCGCGTCGAGGACGCGGTCCACTCCCCGGAGGACATCGCGGCGCGGCTGCGGCTGCCCCCGCCCACGCAGGAGCAGGCCGAGGTGGTCACCGCCCCGCTCACTCCGCGCCTGGTGCTGGCCGGCGCCGGCTCCGGCAAGACCGCCACCATGGCCGACCGCGTGGTCTGGCTCGTGGCCAACGGGCTCGTGCGCCCGGACGAGGTCCTCGGCGTCACGTTCACCCGGAAGGCGGCCGGTGAGCTCGCCGAGCGGATCAACGGGCGCGTGGACGCCCTGCTGCGCTCCGGCCTCGAGATCCCCGGCTTCGACGGGGAGCCCGAGGACCTGGGCCGCGCCTCGGTGTCCACGTACCACTCCTACGCCGGCGCGCTCGTGCGGGACCACGGTCTGCGGATCGGCGTGGAACCGGAGGCGCGGCTGCTCGGGGGCGCGGACGCCCACCGGCTCATGGGCGCCGTCGTGCGTTCGCATCCGGTGGTCGCGGACACCCTCGGCGTGGCCCCGTCCCGGCTCATCACGCAGGCGTTGCGGCTGGCCGGGGACATGGCCGAGCACCTGGTGACCGCGGACGAGGTGCGCGGGTTCCTCGCCCGGCTGGCCGAGCAGGGGAGCGCCCTGCCGCTGCCCCCGCGCGCCAAGACCCCCTCGAAGGAGATCCAGGAGTTCCTGACCGGCCTGGCGGACCGCGCCCTCATGGCGGACCTCGTGGCCCGCTACGACGAGGTCAAGCGCGAGCAGGACGTGATGGACTTCGGCGACCTGCTGCGCCACGCGGCGCGCATCGCCGTCGAGGTGCCGGCGGCCGGCGAGCAGGAGCGCGCGCGGTTCCCCGTGGTGCTGCTGGACGAGTTCCAGGACACCTCCCACGCCCAGATGCGGATCTTCGCCGGGCTGTTCGGCCCGCGCGGCCCCGAGGACGACGCGCCCGGGTTGGGGCACTGCGTCACCGCGGTGGGTGACCCCCACCAGTCGATCTACGGCTTCCGCGGCGCCTCCGCCGGGCAGCTCTTCGCCTTCCCGCACGCCTTCCCCCGACTGGAGACCGGCCCCGGCGGCGCCCCGCGGCGCGTGAACGCGGACGTCTCGCACCTGACGATCGCGTGGCGCAACGAGGAGTCGATCCTGGCGGTCGCCAACACCGTCGCCGCACCGCTGAACGCCCACGCCGCCGCGACGGGCGGCGCGCCGGTGGAGGTGCGCACCCTGCGGCCCCGGCCGGGCGCGGGGGAGGGCGTCGTCCGGGTGGACCGGTTCGTCACCGCGGAGGAGGAGGCCGCCGACGTCGTCGCCCGCCTCGGCGCCCTCACCGGGTCCGGGCCCGGGGGGACCACCCCGAGCCGCGCCGTCCTGTGCCGCACCCGCGCCCAGTTCGGCCCCGTGCTGGACGCGCTCGACGCCGCCGGCCTGCCCTACGAGGTGCTCGGGCTCTCCGGGCTGCTGGCGCTGCCGGAGGTCGCCGAGGTGCTCGCCGTCCTCCACGTGCTGGCCGACCCCACGCGCAGCGACCAGCTCGTCCGCCTGCTCACCGGCCCGCGCTGGCGCATCGGCGTGGCCGACCTCGAGGTGCTGCAGGAGCGCGCCCGGTTCGTCTCGCGGCTGCGGGCCCGGCGGGCCGGCGGTGGGCGGGAGGACCCCGCCGGGGACGCCCCGGACCCGGCCCGGGACGTGAGCCCCGAGGAGGACGCCGACGCCGCCGCCCTGCTGGAGGCCCTCGACTCCCTGCCCGGGGAGGGGACGGACTGGGTCGGCTCGCGCGGCCGCGGCTTCTCACCCGAGGGCCTGGCCCGACTGAGGGCCGTCAACGCCGAGCTGCGCCGGCTCTCTACGCGCACCGGGGAGGACCCGGCCGACCTCATCGCGGAGGTGATCCGTGAGACGGGGCTGGACGTCGAGGTGGCCCTGCGGCCCGGCGTCTCCGCGGCCGCGGCCCGGCGGCACCTGAACGCGTTCCAGGACGCGGCCCGCGACTTCGGCGCCGGCACCACGGCGACGGACCTGACGGCGTTCCTGGCCTGGACGGAGTCCGTCCTCGAGCACGAGGACGGCCTCGGCGTCGAGAACGCCGAGCCCACCCCCGGCCTGGTCCAGGTGCTCACCGCGCACGCCTCGAAGGGGCTCGAGTGGGACGTCGTCGCGGTCCCCGGCCTGCAGGAGGGCACGTTCCCCTCCACGCGGGCGGACCGCTGGACCAGCCCCCGGGCCGGCGCGCTGCCGTGGCCCCTGCGCGGGGACCGCGCGTCGCTGCCGCAGTGGGACGGCTCGTGGGCGCAGGACCAGCGGGACTGGGTCCAGTCGGCCGGCACCGGATACAGCTCGAAGGCGGCCCAGGAGGGCAACCCGGACCCCTATGCCGTGGCCGTGGCCGCCCACGCCGAGCGCGAGGAGCGGCGCCTGGCCTACGTCGCGTACACGCGCGCGCGATCCGCCCTGTGGCTGAGCACCTCCCTGTTCAAGGGAGTCAACAAGGAGCCCCTGCCGGCCTCGGCCTTCCTCGAGGAGGTGGCCGGTCTGGCGGGGGAGGTGCCCGGGGTCGCGCTCGGCCCCGCCCCGGCCGAGGACGACCTGCCCGAGGCCAACCCCGCCGCGGGCCGGACGCTGGTCGCCCGCTGGCCCTTCGACCCGCTCGACGGCCCGGAGGCCTTCGTCGCCGACCCGGAGGACCCCGAGGACGAGGAACGCTGGCAGCCGCTGCCGCGCCGCTCCCGGGCCCGCCGGCACGGGGTGGAGGCGGCCGCCGCGGCCGTGCACGCCGCGGACCCGGCGGCGCTCGGGGACGACCCGGAGCTGGCCCGCCAGGTGGACTGGGTGCTGGTGCGCCGCCGGGACGTCGCCGGGACGGGCGGGGAGACCGCCCTGCCCGAGCACGTCTCCGTGTCCCTCTACGGCGAGCTCGCCGCCGACCCGCAGGCCGTGGCCGAGCAGCTGCGCCGGCCCCTGCCCCGGCCGCCCGCGCACGCGGCGCGGCGCGGCACGGCGTTCCACGCGTGGCTCGAGGAGCGCTTCGGGGCCACCGGCATGCTGGACATCGACTCGGCCGAGGACGCCGCGGACCTGTGGGTCGACGAGGCCCTCGACCTCGGCCCGATGCAGGAGTGGTTCCGCTCCTCGCGCTGGGCGGAGCGCACCCCGGCCTTCGTCGAGGCCCCGGTCGAGACGACGGTCGGCGGGATCACGCTGCGCGGCCGGGTCGACGCGATCTACCGCTCCGGCGGCGACCCCCGCCTGCCCTTCGACCCCGAGGCCGACTGGGAGCTCGTCGACTGGAAGACCGGCGCCGTGCCGCGGGGCCGCGACCTCGAGCTCAAGTCGCTGCAGCTGGCCGTCTACCGGCTCGCCTGGTCACGGCTGCACGGGATCCCGCTGGAACGGATCGGGGCCAGCTTCGTGTACGTGGCCCACGGGCAGGAGCGCTCCTTCCCGGACCTGCCGGGGGAGGAGGAGCTCGAGCGTCACATCACGGACGCCCTGGCCCGCCGTTGATCGGCCGCACCACCTCGGCGGCGGGCAGCGGGCCCGTCTCCGGGTCCGCGGTCCTCGCGGCCGCGGCCTCCCGGGCGTCCTCCGCCGCATCCCGGGCGTCCTCGGCGGCGTCGGCGGCCGCGTCGGCCTCCGCCTGGCGCGCGGCCGCCTCCTGCGCGGCGCGCACGTCGCCCGCGAGCTCGGCCAGCATGGCCTCCGCCTCGGCGACCATGGCCTCGTCGTGCCGGTCCAGGACCCGCGTGAGCCACTGGGCGAGGGCGAACTCGGCGAGCAGCGCCGCACGGCGCATCAGGTGGGCGTCGCCGTCGTCGGCGGCCCCCGCGTCGGCCCGCCGGGCCGCGTAGGCGTCGAGGACGCGGTCGGCCAGGTCCGGGTCCGTGGCGGCGGCCAGCCAGGCGACGTCGCCGGCGGGGTCGCCCACGTGCAGGTCCGTCCAGCCTGTCACGCCCACCACGCGGCCGCGCTCGAGGAGCAGGTTGTCCTCGTGCAGGTCACCGTGCACGGGCACCGGGGTGAACCGCCACAGGGCCTCCTCCTCCATGGCCTCCTCCCAGCGGCGCAGCAGCAGGGGTGGCACGCGGCCGGAGGTGGCCGCCTGGTCGAGGGCGTGGAGGTGGCGCTGCCGGATCTGCTCCGCCGTGTAGGAGGGCAGGTCCGCGTGGTCCACGACGTCCGAGGGCAGCGTGTGGATCGCGGCCAGCACACGGCCCACGTCCTGCACCGCGGGCTCGCCGAGCCGGGCCAGCTCGTCCAGGGTGACGGGACGCCCGGGCATGTCCTGGTAGACGAAGGTGCGCAGCCCCTCGAGCCGCACCGCGCCCGCCACGGAGGGCGTGCGGAACGGCAGGCCGGCGCGCACCGCCGGGGTCAGGCCCGCCAGCACCTGCAGCTCCGTCTCGAGACGGATGCCCGCCTCCGGGGTGCGGGGCGAGCGGACACGCCACCGCTGGCCCTCACCGTCCACGACGACGGCGGTCGAGAAGTCCGCGGGGTCGTCCGGGCTCGCCTCCACGGAGACGGGGGCGAGGCCAGGGACGGCCGCGGCGGCCAGGGCTGCGAGACGAAGGGGCTGACGATCCACCCCTCCAGCCTAGGCGCGGAACGCCCTCCCCCGTCGCCGGGCGCACCGGAGACGGGTCGCTAGCCTGGACGCATGGCTTCCTGCCCCCCGTCTTCGTCCGACCCCACCGTCGCACCACCCCTGGCCCTGCCGCTGGCCCGCGAGGAGCTGGACCGCGGTGCCGTGGCCCGCCTCGACCCGGGCCACCTGGCGGCGTCCTGGGCGCGCGAGGGGACGGAGGTCCTGTGGCTGCAGGGCGGCCGCGCACCGGTCGCGGACGGCCGGCTCGTCTTCACCGCGCCCTCCGGTCCCGTGCCGGCCGAGGCCGCGTATCTGGGCCGCGGCACCGCGGCGGACCGGGGCCCGCACGGGCGGGAGCGCGAGGTGGTCTCCGTCGCCGTCGAGCCGCCGGCGGCCCTGCCCGAGGACGCGGCCACCGCGCTCGCGGACGCCGTGTGGGTCGGCCTCCGCGACGCGGCCGCCGCCCTCAGCGACGCGGACACCGGGCTGTTCGTGGCCGCCGTCGCGAACGCCAACTGGCACGCCACCCACCGCTTCTGCGCGTTCTGCGGCGGCGTCACGGACGTCGAGGCGGCCGGCTGGGTGCGTCGCTGCCGCGACTGCTCCCGGGAGCAGTTCCCGCGCACGGACCCGGCGGTGATCGTGGCCGTCATCGACCCGGCCGGGCGGATCCTGCTGGGCCGCAACGCGGCGTGGCCCGAGGGGCTGTACTCCTGCCTGGCCGGGTTCGTGGAGCCGGGGGAGTCCCTGGAGCACGCGGTGGTCCGGGAGATCGCGGAGGAGTCCGGGGTCACGGTGACGCAGCCGCGCTACCGCGGCTCCCAGCCGTGGCCGTTCCCGCGCTCGCTCATGCTCGGGTTCACCGCGCTGGCACCGGCCGGCGCCGAGCCGGTTCCGGACGGCGAGGAGATCCTCTCCGTGCGCTGGTTCGAGC
The DNA here is from genome assembly GCF_017168505.1 of Micrococcus sp. KRD077. Taxonomy (NCBI): domain Bacteria; kingdom Bacillati; phylum Actinomycetota; class Actinomycetes; order Micrococcales; family Micrococcaceae; genus Micrococcus; species Micrococcus sp. KRD077. The sequence continues at coordinate 105,415 of NZ_JABFAZ010000020.1, forward strand.
GGGAGGAGCTCGCGCGTCTGGCCCGCGAGGGCGACGTCACCCTGCCCGGGGCCGTGTCCATCGCGCGGGCGCTCATCGAGGATTGGTACGGTGGGACGCTGCCCGATGCGCAGACCCTGATCACCTAGGAGGACTCGTCCCGCATGAGCACTCCCGACGAGATCCTCCGCGGCCTCGACCCGGAGCAGCGCCGGGCCGCCACGGCCCTGCACGGGCCCGTCTGCATCCTGGCCGGCGCCGGCACCGGCAAGACCCGCGCCATCACGCACCGCATCGCCTACGGCGTCGCCTCCGGCGTCTTCGACCCGCACCGCACCCTCGCCCTGACCTTCACGGCGCGTGCGGCCGCGGAGATGCGCACCCGCCTGCGCGACCTCGGCGTGGCCGGCGTCCAGGCCCGCACCTTCCACTCCGCTGCCCTGCGCCAGCTGCAGTACTTCTGGCCCCAGGCCGTGGGCGGCCCCATGCCCTCGCTGATCGAGAACAAGGTGCGCCTGCTCACCGAGGTCGCCCAGCGCATGCGGATGACCGTGGACCGGGCCGGACTGCGCGACCTCGCCGGCGAGATCGAATGGGCCAAGGTCTCCCTGCACGCCCCCGAGGGCTACGCCGAGGCCGCGAAGGAGCGGGAGATGCCCGCCGGCTGGACCGCCACCACCGTCGCCCGTCTCTACACCGGCTACGAGGAGGCCAAGACAGCCCGGAACATGATCGACTTCGAGGACGTGCTGCTGATCCTCGTGGGGATCCTGTCCACCGAGCCGCAGATCGCGGCCACGATCCGGGACCAGTACCGCGTGTTCGTGGTGGACGAGTACCAGGACGTCTCGCCGCTGCAGCACCGCCTGCTCGACCTCTGGCTCGGCGACCGCGGCGACCTGTGCGTCGTCGGCGACGCCTCCCAGACGATCTACTCGTTCACGGGCGCGACCTCCCGCTTCCTCACCGACTTCCGTGAGCGGTACCCCGCGGCCACGGTGGTCCGGCTCGTGCGCGACTACCGGTCCAGCCCGCAGATCGTGGAGGCGGCCAACCGCCTGCTGGCGGACCGCACCAAGGCGGGGGAGCGGGACCGCACGATGCCGCGCTGGCCCGACCCCCTCGAGCTCGTCTCCCAGCGGCCGGCCGGCCCCGACCTCGTGTTCGCGGAGTGCACCGACGACGAGGCCGAGGCCGGCTGGGTCGCCGACCGGATCGCGGCGCTGATCGACGACGGCGTGCCCGCCTCCGAGATCGCCGTCCTGTTCCGCACCAACGGCCAGTCCCAGGCCTTCGAGACGGCGCTGTCCTCGGCGGGGATCGGCTACCAGCTGCGCGGCGGCGAGCGGTTCTTCTCCCGGCGCGAGGTGCGCGACGGGATCCTGCAGCTGCGGGCGGCCGCCCGCGCGGCCCAGGACCTGACGGGCGACGACGTCACGGACCGGGTGCGGGACGTGCTCTCCTCGCTCGGCTACTCCGCCGAACCGCCGTCGGCCACCGGCGCGGCCCGTGAACGGTGGGAGTCCCTGCACGCCCTCGTCAACCTCGCCGACCAGCTCGCCACGACGCGCGGGGCCGAGTTCACGCTGACCGAGCTCGTGGCCGAGCTCGACGAGCGGGCCCAGCACCAGCACGCGCCGACGGTGCAGGGCATCACCCTGGCCTCGCTGCACTCGGCCAAGGGCCTCGAGTGGGATGCGGTGTTCCTCGTGGGCCTGTCCGAGGGGCTCATGCCGATCTCCTTCGCGGAGACCCAGGCCGAGGTGGACGAGGAACGGCGCCTGCTCTACGTGGGGATCACGCGTGCCCGCCAGCACCTGTCGCTGACGTGGACGCTCTCGCGGGGCACGGGCGGGCGCTCCACCCGGCGGCCCTCCCGGTTCCTGTGGGCCATCGACCCGACCCTCGGCGGCACCCGCGAGCACGCCCCGGCCCGCGGATCCGCGGCCGGCCCGACGGCGCCGCGGCGCCGGGGTGCGAAGGTCGCCGTGTGCCGCACGTGCGGCAAGCCCCTCGAGACGGGAGCCGAGCGCAAGGTCGGCCGCTGCCTGGACTGCCCCGCCACCTACGACGAGGCGGTGCTCGAGGAGCTGCGCGACTGGCGCACCCGCACGGCCGCCGAGATGCGGATGCCCGCGTTCGTGGTGTTCACGGACGCCACCCTCGTGGCCATCGCCGAGGCCATGCCGAGGACCCCGGCAGAGCTCCTGAAGGTGCCCGGCCTCGGCAAGGCCAAGCTGGAGAAGCACGGACCGGAGCTGCTCGAGCTGCTGCACGGCACCCCGACGGCCTGAGCCGCGGGCCCGCACCCCGTTCCGCCGGCGGCGCCGCCCCCGTCAGAACGCCCAGCCGAGCGCGTCCGGGTCGCAGGCGCAGCCGGGCCGGGGGCGGACCTTCACTCGGCGCGTGCGTCCCGTCACCCGATCGGCCCGCAGCACGCCGGGGGCCGGTCCGGTCCGCAGCGCGTCCACGGTCAGCACGGCGGCCCGCAGCGCCGCGAGCCCGTCCACCTGTCCCCGGTGCGCCGACGGGCCGGGCGCCGTCGGGGCACCGGGGACGCCCGCCGGGTCCGCGGGCCATCGGCACAGCGGGCACCCGCGCACCCCGGGGGCGCACCACGGTCCGACCGTGACCGCTCTCGGCCCCACCGTGACCGGCAGCAGCGGGTGGTCGGCGGCGAGGGCGTGCGCGGCCAGGTCCGCGTCGAGCACGGACCCCACCGCCACCGTCGCCTGCCCCACGAGCACCGGCACCGGGCCGTGGTGCGCGTAGAGGCGCAGCCCGGGGGCCACATCGCCCAGCCGGCGCGCGAGCGCACCCGCCCGGGGCCGACCGAGGTCCCCGGGCAGCAGGCCGGTCCCCAGGTCCGCGGCGTCGACGGGCCGCGGATCCCACAGGGCCAGGCGCAGCGCCCCGGCCCCCGCGAGTGCGTGGGCGATCGCCGCGCCCACCGCGTCGAGGCCCGCCACATGGACGTCGGTCGGCGGGGCCCACGCCCCCGGCTCCAGCGCTGACGCGGCGGCGTCATGAGGGACGGTGGTGACGGTCTCGGCGACGGTGCGCACGGCTCTCCTCTCAGCTCGGTGCCTCCCACCCTGCCAGGGCACTCCCGGACCGCGCCGGATTGTCCACAGCCTGCGGTCCATGCCGGACAATGGCCGGATGCGCCCTGTCCCGCCCGCGAGAGCATCGATCTGGACTGGGAGGGCACGCCCGTGCGGCTCGTGCGCTCCACGGCCCGCACCCGCACCGTCTCGGCGGCGTGGCGCGACGGCCGCCTGCAGGTCAATGTCCCGGCCCGGCTCTCGGCCGCGCAGGAGCGCGAGTGGATCGGCCGGATGGTTGCGAAGGTGGGCGCACGCGGCGGGACGGGGCAGCCCGCGGCCGACCCGGACGGCCGCCCCGCCGACGCCCGCTCCGACGACGCGCTCCTGGCCTGGGCGGGACGGCTCTCGGCGGCGCACCTGGGCGGGCGGGCCCGTCCGGTCGCGGTCACGTGGTCGGCCCGGCAGCGCCGCCGCTGGGGCTCGTGCACGCCGGCCCGCGGCACCATCCGGCTCTCGACGCAGCTGCGCGGCATGCCGGACTGGGTGGTGGCGGCGGTGCTCGTCCACGAGCTGGCCCATCTGCTGGAGTCCGGACACGGCCCGGCCTTCCGACGCCTCGTGGACCGGTACCCGCGCTACGCCGAGGCGATGGCCTTCCTCGAGGGGGTCACCTTCGCCGAGGGCCGCGGTCGCACGGCGCCGGACCGGTGGGCGGAGGACGAGGACGCGGGCTGACACGACGGCGGGCGGCCCGCACCCGAGGTGCCGGACCGCCCGCCGCCGTCGTGCCGGGAGGGGCTCAGCCCTCGCGCGGCGCGTCGCCGAAGCCGCCCTCGAGGAGCTTGCGCAGCTCGTCGTCGAGGGACTCGGCGCTGGCGTCCGCGGCGGAGCGGCGCCCGGCGTACCCGGCGGGGTCCTCGAGGTCCTCCGCCGTGGGCTGACGCTCGGGATGGCGCCAGATCTCCTCGCGGTACTCCGTGCCGTGCTCGGCCGTGACGTACTCCCAGAACGCGGCGGCCTCGCGCAGGCGGCGCGGGCGCAGCTCGAGGCCCACGAGGGCGGCGAAGGCCTGTTCGGCCGGGCCACCCGAGGCGCGGCGTCGGTTCATCGTCTCGCGCAGGGCGGCCGCCGACTCGAGCGGGCGCGCGGCCTCGGCGACCACCACGTCCACCCAGCCCTCCACGAGGGCGACGAGCAGCTCCAGCTGGTCCAGCGCGGCCTGCTGGGTGGCGTCCGGGGCGGCGATGAAGGACGCCCCGTCGAACACGGCCTGCAGGGAACCGGGGTCCATCGGGTCCACCGACTGCGCGGCCCGCTCGATGCCCTCGGTGTCCAGGCGGATGCCCGCGGCGTACTGCTCGACGGCGGCGTACAGGTCCCGCTCGAGCCACGGCGAGTGCAGGAACAGGCGCATGCGTGCGGCCTCGCGCAGGGCCAGGTAGATGCGGATCTGGTCGTCCGGCACCGAGAGCCCGTCGCCGAACTCCTCGATGTTCACGGGGACGAGGGCGAGGCGGTGGCCGGCGACGGGCAGGCCGATGTCCGTGCCCGAGAGCACCTCCTTGCCCAGGGCGCCCACGGCGCCGCCGAGCTGCAGGCCGAACATCGTGCCGCCCATGTTCTTCAGCATGGGCTGCAGCCCGCCGAGCAGGGAGGCGTCCATGCCCTCGGGGAGCTGACCCGGCAGCTGCTGCTCGATGGCCGCGGACATCGCCCGGGACATCGAGACGGCCACGGGCTCGGTGAGCCGGCGCCACTGGTCCATGGTCGCCTCGACCCACTCGGCACGGGACCAGGCCACGCCGACGCTGCCGACGGGCTCGGTCTGCGTGACGCCGTCGAGCCACAGCTCGGCCAGCCGCAGCGCCTCGTCCACCTCGCGTCGCGCGAACGAGCCGACGGCCGGGTCCTCGCCGGCCACGGCCTGGCGGGCGGCCTGCTTCGCCAGAGACCAGTTCACGGGGCCGTCCGAGCCGGAGCCGGAGCTCATCATCGCCTGGAACTGGGCCATGGCCTGCTGCATCATGGCCGGATTCAACTGGGACGGGTCGAAGGGCACCCCGCCGGGGCCGCCCAGGCCCTCCATGGCGCGTCGGACGTCGTCCGGGTCGGGGCCCTGGCCGCCGAAGAGCTGCCGCAGCATCTCCTCCAGGGGGTCGCGGCCGTCGTCGGATCCGGGCGTGCGCGCGTCGTTGCTCATGTCTCCAGCGTATCCGCGTCGGCGCGGCGCGCCCGCCCTCCCGACGTCGCGGCGGCGCGGTTCGCCCATGGCGCACGGCGTCGCGCGGGGCAGGCGGGGGTCGCGGTCCCGCGTAGACTGGTGTGACCGTCGCCGCGCGGCACGTGCCCGGCGGCGAGGACGGCCCGATCAGGACCCCCAGGAAAGACGGTGTCGCGTGCGCGCAGTGCCCCCGAGGACCACCCGCGCCGCCCGCGTGCCCTTCTCCGGGTGGCTCGCCCTGGGCAGCGTCGGGCTGACACGCGGAGGACCCGCCCCCGCCGCGCGGGGCAGGGGCCGGCCGGGCCGGCCGAGCGCGCTCGTGCTGACCATCATTGCGATGGCCGTGCTGGTGGGGCTGTTCGTGGTGTTCACGAACGTCTACACGGACGTGCTGTGGTTCTCGCAGCTGGGCTTCACCGAGGTCTTCTGGACCGAGGTCCTCGCCAAGGCCGCGCTGTTCCTGATCGCCGGGCTCGGGATGGCCCTCGCCGTGTGGCTGGCGATCCGCACGGCCTGGCGCCACCGCCCCGCGGACGCGTCCGCGGCCGCGCGGGACTCGCTCAGCCAGGCCCAGCGCCAGCTCGAGCCCATCCGCCGCCTGGTGTTCCTGGGTGTCCCGCTCGTGCTCGGCGTGTTCGCCGGCTCCACCGCGATGAACGGCTGGAACACGGTCCTGCTGTTCCTGAACCAGGTGCCCTACGGCCAGGCGGACCCGGAGTTCGGCCTGGACCTCATGTTCTTCATGGCCACCCTGCCGTTCCTGACGCTCGTGGTCGGGTACCTGATCTCGGTGGTCCTGGTCTCCGGCATCACCGGTCTGCTCGTGCACTACCTGTACGGCGCGGTGCGCGTGGAGGAGGGCGGCAGCGTGCGGATCACCCCGGCGGCGCGCGCCCACATCGGCATCACCCTGGCCGTGTTCCTGCTGCTGCAGGGCGTCAACTTCTGGCTCAACCGCTACCGCACCACGCAGTCGCAGACCGGCAACTGGGCCGGCGCGCTCTACACGGACGTGAACGCGGTCATCCCGACGTCGGCGATCCTGGCGGTCACGGCCGTGATCGTGGCCGGCCTGTTCGTGTGGACGGTGGTCTCGGGCCGGTGGCGGCTGTCGCTGATCGGCACCGCGGTCCTGGTCATCACGGCGCTCGTGGTGGGCACGGCGTACCCCTTCATCGTGCAGGAGTACCAGGTGAAGCCGTCCGAGCGCACGCTCGAATCCCAGTACATCGAGCGGAACATCGCCATGACGCGCGAGGCGTACGGCCTGGACGACGTCGAGGTGACGAACTATGAGGGCGCCACGGACCCCGAGGCCGGGGCCCTGGCGGGCGAGGAGGCCAACACGGCCAACGTCCGTCTCATGGACCCGAACCTGATCTCCCAGACCTTCGGGCAGCTCCAGCAGTTCCGTCCGTACTACTCGTTCCCCACCACGCTGCACGTGGACCGCTACGAGGTGGACGGCCAGACGCGGGACACCATCCTGGCGGCCCGTGACGTCAACGTGGACGACATGCAGTCGTGGGTGAACCGCCACACCATCTACACGCACGGCTACGGCATGGTCGTGGCCGACGCCTCCGAGGTCGCGGCCGGCGGCCGGCCCCAGTGGCTGCTCTCCGAGATCCCGACGCGCGGGCCGCTGGCCTCCGACCAGGACTACGAGCCGCGCATCTACTTCGGGCTCAACTCGCCCTCGTACTCGGTGGTGGGTGCGCCCGAGGGCGCGCCGGCCGTCGAACGCGACCGGCCGCAGACGGCCGACTCCCAGGAGGACACGGCGTACACCTTCTCCGGCGACGGCGGCCCCTCGGTGGGCAACCTGTTCAACCGGCTCGCGTACGCGGTGAAGTTCGGCTCGCCCGAGCTCGTGCTGTCCTCGGACGTGAACGAGGCCTCGCAGATCCTCTACGACCGCGACCCGGCCGAGCGCGTCCGCAAGGTCGCGCCCTACCTGACGGTGGACACCGCCCCCTACCCGGCGATCGTCGACGGCCGCGTGCAGTGGATCGTGGACGCCTACACGACCTCGGACCAGTTCCCGTACTCCACCGCGCAGCAGCTGGGCGAGGTCACGGTGGACTCCCTGAGCCAGGGCCAGAACCCGGCGCTCCAGGGCCGGGTGAACTACATCCGCAACTCGGTGAAGGCGACGGTGGACGCGTACGACGGCTCGGTGTCCCTCTACGCGTGGGACGACCAGGATCCGCTGCTGCAGGCCTGGCAGAACGTCTACCCGTCCTCGCTGCGCCCGTACTCGGAGATGAGCGCCGGACTCCTGGACCACGTCCGCTACCCGGAGGACATGTTCAAGGTCCAGCGCGAGCTGCTCGGCCGCTACCACGTGACCGACGCGGACGACTTCTACGAGAACAACGACGCGTGGTCCGTGCCGTCGGACCCCACGCGCGAGGAGGACGTCAAGCAGCCGCCGTACTACATGACGCTGCAGATGCCCGGCCAGGACGAGCCGGCGTTCTCCCTCACCAGCAGCTACATACCGCAGATCACGGACGGTGCCCAGCAGCGCAACGTGCTCTACGGGTTCCTCTCCGCCGCCGGCGACGCCGGCACGGGGGAGGACGGCGTGAAGGCCGAGGGCTACGGGCAGCTCCGACTGCTCGAGCTGCCGCGGTCCACCACGGTGCCCGGCCCGGGCCAGGCGCAGGCCAACTTCGACTCGAACGCGGACGTCTCGCGGGAGCTGAACCTGCTGCGCCAGGGCGCGTCCGAGGTGCTCAACGGCAACATGATCACCCTGCCGGTGGCCGGCGGCATCCTCTACGTCCAGCCGGTGTACGTCCGCTCCTCGGGCGGCACCACCTACCCGACGCTGCGCAAGGTGCTCGTCTCCTTCGGCGACAAGGTCGGCTTCGCGGACACCCTCCAGGAGGCCCTGGACCAGGTGTTCGACGGGGACTCGGGCGCGGTCACCCCGGAGGAGAACCAGGCGGAGGCGCCCGCACCGGGCGAGAAGCCGACGGCTCCGGGCACGGTCGAGGAGGAGCTCTCGGCGGCCCTCGAGGAGGCTCAGGACGCCCTGACCCAGGGCCAGGAGCGTCTGGCCGAGGGCGACTGGGCCGGCTACGGCGAGCAGCAGAAGCGTCTCAATGAGGCCCTGAAGCGTGCCACTGCCGCCGACGACGCCCTGGGCGGTGACGCGCCTGCCCAGGAGCAGGCCCCGGCCGAGGCGAGCCCCGCGCCGTCGTCGAGCCCCAGCCCGACGCCGAGCGGCTGAGCCGGCGCCGGCGGGCCGTGCCCGCCGGACCGTCGACGACGGCCCCGGCCACGCACCGCGCGTGGTCGGGGCCGCTGTCGTCTCGGGGCAGGTGGCCGCCGCATGGCCGCCGGATGGCGGGGTGCTGACGCCGATTTGAACTCGACGGAACAGGTGTGTATAGTTGTAGGAGTCGCCGCGGGGTGGAGCAGTTCGGTAGCTCGCCGGGCTCATAACCCGGAGGTCGCAGGTTCAAATCCTGCCCCCGCAACGAGAAGGAGAAGGCTCCCAGCATCTGCTGGGGGCCTTCTCGCATGTCCGGACCCGGTCGCCCCGGCCCGCCGGCACGGTGCCGGCGGGCGAGCCGACCGCCCTCGGGCGATCAACGCGGGGGAGCGGGAGCGTCAGCGGCTCGAGGCCCGGACCGCCTGCTGGGCCGGGGTGCGGCGGCCCGGGTCGGTGCGGCGCAGCCAGACGGCAGCGATGATCGCGATGACCGCGATGGCGCCCCAGATGCCGACGACGGCCCAGGACAGGCCCGCGAGGAGCAGCAGCGGCACGAAGGACACGGCCGCGATCTCCACGGGCACCACCGGGATGTAGGCCACGCCGAACTGCTCCATGGTCCCGGACTTCAGCTTCGGGTCCACGATGCGCAGCATGGCCACGCCCGTGGCGACGGCGCCGGTGGCCCAGCCCCACGTGAACAGCTGCTTCTCGAACCACGCGTCGGTCATGACGCGCGGCGCCACGACGATCCCCAGGAACAGGGCCAGCGCGAGGCCGATCACGAACAGGAGCAGCAGCGGCTGCCAGTAGTCCACGACCACGGTCGGGGCGATCGCGGCGATGCCGCAGACGATGAGGATGTCCGTGGCGGTGCCGGACACCGAGTTCAGCGAGCCCGGGTCGAGGAACTTCGCCGTCTTCGTGGCCTGGAACAGGACGCGGGCGATCAGGCCGAGGAGGAACGCGATCGCGAACGCGGGGATGATCAGCTGGGGACCGTCCTCACCCACGACGCTCGGCCACACGGCCGTGATCCAGGAGACCACGCCGTGCGCGGCCGCCGCGATCATCGCGACCACGCCGACCTGGAAGGCCAGCGACTCCACCGAGGCCGCCGAGAAGGTGTGCCGGCCGATGACCGGGCGTTCCTCCACCTGGTTCAGCACCCCGGTGCGCAGCTCCTCCGGGATGGAGGTCAGGCCCGCGAACTCCCGCGCGTGGCCGCGCTGCGCGCCGATCTTGGCCTGGATGATGCCACCCACCACGCCGACGATCATGCCGACGGTGGCCGAGGTGTAGGCCAGCGAGGTGACGGTCGCATCACCGTTGGCCGCGTACGCCTGGCCCACGGCGGCCGCGGAGCCGAAGCCTCCCGCCCAGCCGGCGAACAGCAGGGCGGCGAACGAGTCGGGCGCGTCGAACAGCGGCTGCAGGAGGACCAGCGTGACGAGGGCGCCGATGGCCACCTGGGAGGAGTAGATCAGCACGCCGTAGGACGCGAACGCGCCCACGGGGCGGCCGATCTTGCGGACGTCGAAGTCGTCGGTGAGCGCGATGCACACGAACACGATGACGATCAGGATCGAGCCGTACGTGCCCAGCTGGGAGCTGAACGGCAGCCAGCCCAGGCCGTTCGGGCCGAGGGCCAGGCCCAGGATGCCCGCGATGACGGAGGCCGGGATCATCAGGGTCTGGAGGGGCGTGATGACGGCACGGGCCAGCGTGCCCACGGCCAGGAGCGCGCCGATGAGGCCGGCGTCGACCAGCACGGACCAGGCCGTGAACTGCTCTTGCATGGGGTTCTTCCTCTGTGCGGGGACGGGGGTGTCCCACGGAGCGTGCCGAGGGACCCCGGGACAGTACCAAAGGAGCGCGGGGGCCGGGGCGCGTCCGGGAGGAGCACCGGGCCGGGGCGCACGAGGACGGCCCGCCGCGCCGGCGTGGGCCGGGCGACGGGCCGTGGGGCGGGGCGGGGTCAGCCGCGCGCGGTGCCGGTCTCCTCGGCGGTCCCCTCGGCCGCGTAGTCGAGGGTCAGGGTCTCGTCGGCGTCGACGTCGCCCGAGGCGAGGGCGGCCTGGCTGGCGCCGCCGGCCTTGAGGGCTGCGAGGCGGGCCTCCACCTCGGTCTTCTCGCCGAGGTCCTCGAGGGACTCGAACTGGGCGTCGAGGGAGGAGGCGGCGATCTCCTGCTGGCCGCGCACGCGGGCTTCCTCGCGACGGACCTTCTCCTCGAAGCGGGAGACCTCGGAGGTCGGGTCCAGCAGGTCGATCGACTTCACGGCGTCGGCCACCGCGGACTGGGCGTGGGCCGACTTGGCGCGGGCGGTCAGCTCGTCACGCTTGGCGACCAGCTGCTGACGCTTGACCTTCATCTGGTCCAGACCGGTCTTCAGGCGCTCGACGATCTCGCGCTGCGAGGCGATGGTCGGCTCCGCGGACTTCGCCTGACGCTCGAAGTCCATCTGGCGTTCGATGGCCACCTTGGCGAGGTTGTCGAACTTGTCCGCCGAGGCGGTGTCGCCCTTGGCGCGGAAGTCGTCGGCCTTCTGGGAGGCGGCCAGCGCCTTCTGGCCCCAGCTGCGGGACGCGTCCTGGTCCTCGTGGTAGTCGTCCTCGATCATCCGCAGGTTGCCGATGGTCTGGGCGACGGCGGCCTCGGCCTCCGCGATGTTGTTCGTGTAGTCGCGGACCATCTGGTCCAGCATCTTCTGGGGGTCCTCGGCCTTGTCCAGCATCGCGTTGATGTTGGCCTTCGCCAGCGTGCTGATGCGGCCGAAGATGGACTGCTTGACCATGGTGTCTGCCTTTCGTCGGTCTTTCACGTCAGCGCAGACCGTCGGCCTGCGTCCACCCCGTCCCGCGCGTGCGGGCCGGGCCGGCGCCCGGGGCGCCGGAGTTCATGGGGCGGCGGTCAGAAGCCGCCGCCGGAGATGTCGCCGAAGTCGCCGCCGCCGAGGCCGCCGCCGTCGAACCCGCCGAAGCCGCCGCCGCCCCAGCTGTCGCCGTGGCCGCTGTTCAGGATCGAGTTCATCAGGATGCCGCCGAGCAGTGCCCCGCCGAGGCCGCCGCCGAAGCTGCCGCCCACTCCGGCGCGCGGGCGTGCGCCGTACATGCCGCCCATGCCGGGGCCGTAGCCGAAGCCCTCGACGTCCGCGCGGGCCAGCTCGCTCGCGCGCTCGGCCAGCTGGGAGGCGCGCTGCGCCTGCTGGAGGGCGGCCACGGGGTCGGTGCGGCCGAGGCTGATCGCCGAACGCAGCGTGTGGTCGGCCTCCGCGAGCCGGGTCCGGGCCTCCGAGCCCACCGCACCGCGCCGGGCGCCGATGAAGTCGGCCGTGCCGTCGATCTGCGCCTGTGCCTGGGCGATCGTGGAGGTGAGCACCTGGGAGGCCTGGCGGGCCTGCTCGCGAGCGTCGCGGACGCCGGCCAGCGGGGTGTTGAGCTGGCGGTGCGCGGCCTCGAGCTGGTGGAGCAGCTGCAGGGGGTCCGGGCGGCCGGCCGCGAGGGCCTGGCGCACCGCGTTCAGGGCGGTCTTCATCCTCGCCACCGGGCCGGCCAGCTCGGGGTTCGACCCGTTGGCCACGAGCGCCTCGGCCTCGGCCACGTCCTGCTCGGACTGGGCGAGGCCCGTCTGCAGGTTGCTCAACATGGCCCGCAGGGACCCCTCGGCCTTGCCCACCGCCTCCGTGAGCGTGTCCACCTGGCTGAGCGCCTCCTCGGCGGCACGCACGGCCAGCGCCGCCGTGGAGCGGTCCTGGGCGTCCCACGCGCTCCGCGACTTCGCGACGGCGGTCTCCACGAACTCGAGCCGCTCCCGGGCCTGCGCCGCGTTGTCCGCGACCTCGGCGAGGGCGGACTCCGCGTACTGGCCGCGCAGCGAGGCGATCGCCGACTCGGCGTCCTGCACCCGGGAGCGGGCCTCGGGCAGGCGGGCGTCGACGCGCTCGAGGGCCTCGGGCACGTGGTTCTCGAGGTCGCGCAGGGAGTCGAACTCCTTCTTGTGTGCCGCCAGGGACGCACCCACGGCCTCGCTGCGCTGGATGATCTCCTTGAGCCAGGCGCGCTGCTCGGCCTCGGTGTCCGGGATCTCGTCGTCGAGCTGGTGCTGGAGCTGGAACGAGGCCCGCATGTGCTCCTTGGCCTGGTCGATGTCCTCGCGGAACGTCGCCACGGACTTCTCCCCATAGGACGCCTCGGCGAAGCCCAGCTCCTGCTCCGAGGAGCGGATGGCGTCGTCCGCGGCCACGAGCTTCGAGCCGGCCTGGGTGCGCAGCTGCTCCACGCTGAGCTCATCGAGGGGGTCGCGGCGGGCCTCCTCGGTGCGGCCCCGTTCGACCTCGCCGCCCTGCGTGCGCCTCCGGCTGCGGGCCACGAGCACGCCGCCGCCCACGGCCGCGGCCACCGCACCCGCGCCGAGGACCGCCGTCAGGGCCCCACCGCCGTCGGAGGCGCCCTGGGCCGTGCTCCCGCCGCCCGTGGTGCCGGCTGGCAGGGCGCCGGCCGGATCGTACTCGGCCCCGCTGGCCCCCGTGCCGTCGAGCGTGCCGTCGGCGGCGTCGTCGAGCCCCTGCACCGCGGCGGTGCCCACCGCCAGCCAGTCCGCCGAGCCGGGGTCCGTGCCGATCTTGGACAGCTCCGGGCCCACGTAGGTGCGCGTCACCTGGTTCTGCAGGTCCGCGTCCCCGCCGCTGTCCAGCCCATAGGCGCGGTCCTCGACCGCGATCGCCAGGACCGAGTCGTTCGTCCCGAGCCCGCGCTGGCGCGCCACGTCCTGGGCCAGCGTCTGGGCGTCCGTGCTGAACTCATCCACGTAGACGACGTACAGCCCCTGCCCGGTGTCCCGGCGCAGGTCCTGGATCTCCTGGGTCAGCCGCTGCTCATCGGAGGTCGAGAGCACCCCGGCCTCGTCCACCACGTACACGCCCGGCGGCACCGTCACGGCGTGCGAGGCGGGTGCCGCCACCAGGAGGCCCAGGCCTCCCAGACCCGCGGCGGTCACGGCGCGCGCCAGACGGCCGACATCGGCGGGGCGGGTGGGCACGGTCATGCGGGGTCTCCTTCGACGGCGGAGGCGAGCCGCCGCACCGGGCGGACCCGCCGGATCCTGGGGTTGAGTGTAGGGCGGCGTGGGAATCGGGCACCAGGGATCCGGCGCGGCCGGGACCGTGGGAGGAGCGGACGTTCGGCCTCTAGGCGGCGTTCAGTCCTGCACGCTAGCGTGGACGTGCCCCGGGGCGCGCGTCCGCAAGACGACGGGCGTCTGTGTCGACCGCCCGGGGCCCGACCCGAAGCGAGGACCCCGTGGACCAGACCGCCGCCCCCACCCAGCCCCCCGTGCCGACGGCCCGCACCGTCGCGCGTCCCCGGCCCCAGTCCCGCGCCCGTGCCGGGGCGGGCCTGCTCGCCGCAGCCGTGCTCATGGTGGGGCTCTCCGGTTGCGCGGTCGCGGAGGACGGCGGCGAGGCCGCGTCCGAGGCCGCGAGCTCCTCCTCCTCGCAGGCGACGGACACCTCGGCGGAGGCCGGGGGACAGCCCGTGGCGGACACCGCCGTCGGGAACGCCGCGAAGACCGCGCTGCCCTCCGTGGTGACCATCTCCGCGACGTCGAGCTCCGCCTCCGGTTCCGGTTCCGGTTCGATCCTGGACACGGAGGGGCACATCCTCACGAACACGCACGTGGTCACCCTCGGCGGCCAGGCCAACGACGCCGAGCTGACGGTGCGCACCTCGGACGGGGAGGTCTACGCTGCCACCGTCGTGGGCACCGACCCGCTGTCCGACCTGGCCGTCATCAAGATCGACGCCACGGACCTCACCCCCATCCAGATCGGCCGGTCCGGGGACTTGAAGGTCGGGGACGAGGCCGTCGCCATCGGCGCCCCCCTGGGCCTGCCGAACACCGTGACCGACGGGATCATCTCCACCCTGGACCGGACCATCGCGGTGGCGTCCTCCGAGGCGCCCGAGCCGCAGGGCGAGAGCTCCGGCTCGTCCTCCGGCTCCGACCAGTACCGCTTCCAGCTGCCGGGCACCCCGCAGGGCACCCAGGGCGAGGTGTACATCAACGTGCTGCAGACCGACGCGGCCATCAACCCCGGCAACTCCGGAGGCGCGCTCGTCGACGCCGAGGGCCGCCTGGTGGGCGTGAACGTCGCGATCGCCTCGACCGGCCAGGACCCGAGCGCGGCGGGCAACATCGGGGTCGGCTTCGCCATCCCCGTGGACTACTCCCAGCGGGTCGCGCAGGACCTGATCGACCACGGCAAGGCCACGCACGCCATGCTCGGCGTGAGCGTCACCCCGGAGCCCGCCGAGGTGAAGGGCGGCGGCGAGAACGCCCGGACCGTGTTCAGCGACGGCGCCCGCGTCCAGCAGGTCGTGGAAGGGTCGGCGGCCGCGGCGGCCGGGCTGAAGGAGGGCGACGTGATCACCGCCGTCGGCGACCGCGCGGTGATCGACTCCGAGTCCCTCACCGCCGTCGTCCGCGAGCACCGCGTGGGAGACTCGGTGGACGTCACCTACCTCCGCGACGGCGCGGAGCAGAAGGCCGAGGTGACGTTCACGGAGGACACCCAATCGTGACCACCACACTCACCACCCCCGCTGAGCTCGCCGCCCACCACGGCTGGCGCCGAGTCTTGGCCGTCGGCGCCCATCCGGACGACCTCGACTTCGGGGCCGCCGCCACCCTGGCCGGCTTCAGCGCGGCCGGGCTGCACATCGAGCTGTGCATCGTGACGGACGGGGATGCCGGCGGCTTCGACTCGGAGGGCCCCGAAGCGATGACCGCCCGCCGCCACGGCGAACAGCGGGCGGCCGCCGCCGTCGTCGGCGCCGCCGAGGTCCACTTCCTCGGCGAGCGCGACGGACACCTCGAGCCGGACCACGGCGTGCGCCGCAAGCTCGTGGCCCTGATGCGCCGCGTCCGCCCGGACGTCGTCCTCAGCACCCACCCCGAGCGGGACTGGGAGCGGATGCAGGCCGCCCACCCGGACCACCTCGCCTGCGGCGAGGCCGTGGTGCGCGCCGCGTACCCGGCGGTCGAGAACCCGTACGCGTACCCGGAGCTCGCGGCGGAGGGGCTGGAGGCGTTCAAGATCCGGCACCTGCTGCTGTACGCCGCCCCCGCCGCACGGCGGAACACGGTCGTGGACGTCACGGGCCTGGCGGAGCAGAAGCTGCGCGCCCTCGACGCCCACCTCTCCCAGCACCCGGACGTCGACGCGATGCGGCGGCAGGTGCTCGCCCAGATGGCCGAACATCACCGGCACGCCGCCGGCCCGGCCGCCGGGCAGGGCCACGCCGAGGCGTTCCACCTGGTCACGGTCAACGGTCCGCGCACCATCGCCGGGTTCTGAACCGCCCCCACAGCAGAAGGGCCGACGACGCGCCGCGTCGTCGGCCCTTCTGCTCCGGGGACTCAGTTGTTGCTCGGCCGCCCGCCGTAGCGCGGGCCGGTCTGCGCGGTGGGGTCGAGGTCCACGCCGACGATGGGCTCCGACGTCGGCACCTCGGAGCCCGAGCTGGGCTCCACGGAGATGCCCATCGCCGCGAAGCGGTCCAGCCCCCGGAAGGTCACGGGCTCGCCGAAGCCGTTGGCGTCGAACGTGCCGAGCGAGGCCGGGGCCGTGCCGTCCGAGGGGTAGAGCCACAGCTGGTAGGACTGACCCTCCGGCAGCTGGGGCATCCCGCTGATCATCAGGTAGCCGCTGTTCTGCTCCCGGGACAGGAACGCCTGGACGGTCCCGCCGTCCTGGGCCGGATACTCCGAGGTCGTGAACAGGTCCTTCGACTGGTCGATGCGGTGCACGATGCCCGGCCGCGTGAACTGACTCCACACCGTCCACCCGCCGACGCCGAGCACGAGGGCCGCGAGCAGCACCAGCGCCGTCACCTTGAGCCAGCGCAGGCGGTCCCGCGGCGGGCCGGCGGGGGCCGACTCGTCGCCGATCAGGTCCATGCCCACGTCCTGGGCGGGCAGGCGGCGCAGGACCTCGTCGAGCAGGGCCGACGGCGGCTCGGCCGTCACGGAGCGGAACGCCCAGGCCACCGCCTGGCGCGCCCCGTCCACCCGGGAACGCCACCGGGCCAGCTCGCCGCCCCGCCGCTGCACGGCGGAGAACGCCGCGGTGTGCCCGGCCGTGTCGAGGGCGTGCACGGCCGCGAGGTCGGCCAACTCGAGTGTGCGGCCGGCGTCGACGTCCTCGCGCACGCCCGCGCCCAGGGCTGGGCCGGAGGCCGGGGCGGGCGCGGACGGCCGGGCGGCGTCCTGCGTGAGGTCGCGGCGGGCCGCGACGACCTGCCGGACGCCGTCGCGCAGCAGGGTGCGGGCCCGGTCGGCCGGCAGGCCGAGCTGCTCGGTGACCTCCCGGTCCGTGCAGCCGCCCAGCCAGGCCAGCCGCACGGCCTCGAACGCGTCTGGGTCCACCCGGTCCACGAGGTCCTCCGGCAGCGCGGCGGGGCCGGCCGGGCCGGGACGACGCCCACGCTCCGCCGCGGAGCCGCCGGCGCGGCGCAGCGAGGTCATCACGCGGTGGGCGAGGACCTCGAGCCACGTGAACACCTGGCGTTCGCGGTGGGTCGCGTCGTCCTGCTCGCTCAGGTCGAGGCTGGCCTCGGACGCCTCCTCCCACGCGGTCAGGTAGGTGCGGACGGTGGCCTCGGCGGCGTCGTCGCCGGGGCCGAACATCGCCTCGGCCAGGCCGTGCACCCACGGGACCGTGGCGTCGTAGAACGCGGAGAAGGCCGCCCGGTCGCCCTCGGCGCTGCGGCGCAGGAGGGTGTCCAGGGCGGGCTGGCCGGCGTCGTCGGGGCGGTCGGCATGGGGCTCGGACGCGTCAGGAGTCTGCATGGTGGCCTCAGTCTAGGGAATCGGGGTGGGCAGCGGACCCGGCGAAGTCGTACTGGCGCCAGGCCTCGTACACGGCGATGGAGACGGCGTTCGCCAGGTTCAGGGACCGACGGGCCGGCTGCATGGGCAGGCAGACGGTTTCGGTGACCCGCGGGTCGGCCAGCACCTCCTCCGGCAGGCCGGTGGACTCGCGGCCGAAGAGCAGCACGTCTCCGGGTCGGTAGGCGACCCGGTCGTGGCGCACGGACCCGCGCGCGGTGAAGGCCAGCACCCGGGCGGGGGCGAGGGCCGCGAGCGCCGCGTCGAGGTCCGGGTGCACCGTCACCACCGCGAGGTCGTGGTAGTCCAGGCCCGCGCGGCGCAGGTGCGCGTCCTCGAACCCGAAGCCGAGCGGCTCCACGAGGTGCAGCTCGGCCCCCGTGAGGGCGGCGAGCCGGATCGCATTGCCGGTGTTGCCCGGGATCTCCGGGGTGAGCAGCAGGATACGGAACCCGGGAGTGCCGGGCGCCGGGGCGCGGTCGGCGCCCTCGTGCGGGTTCGGGCGAGGCGAGTCGGGCACGCGCCCAGCCTAGTGCGGCGTCGCCGGGCGGGGGTCTGCCTCAGTGGAGCCGGGCGACCAGCGCGCCGAGCGCGCGGCGGTCCACGAGGTCCGGGTCCGGGCCGGTGCCCAGGAAGAGGGCCACCTCGCGGGCGAAGGCGAGCCCGGGTGCGGGCGGGGCGGTGAGCAGGTCGGCCTGCGTCCCCGGGGCGTTCGCGCCCCGCGCGTGCCGGATCACGGGCGCGTGCCGCGCGTCGCGGTCCGTCATCACGTGCACGAAGCCGCCGACGGTGACCTGGGGCAGGGCCTGCTGCCACGCCATCATCGCGGGGCCGAGCAGCGGCGGGGCCACGGGACGGGCCCGGGAACGCAGGTCCGCCCCGTCCCAGGTGTAGGTCCCCTCCGGGACCATGACGGAGCCGATCAGCGCCAGGCGGTGGCCGCACAGCACCGCGTGGTCCACGTCGAGGTGCCGTCCCCAGCGCCCGCCCAGCCGCAGCCCGGTCAGGATCCGGGCGGCCGGCAGCGCGTCCGCCACGTGGCGCAGCAGCACGTCGAGGGTGCGGGCCTGCCGCCGCACCCGGTGCTCGTCCGGCAGGATCCCGCGCGGCCGCGGCGCCCCGTGGACGCGTTGGCTCGATCGCGGCAGGTCCAGCACGGTCGGGTCCGCCTCCGCCTCGCCGGGCGGGGGCTCGTAGCGCACGGGGCGGGCGGCACGTCCGCCGGGTCCGGACCGTCCCGACGGTCTCGCCCTCCCTGATCCGGCCGTCGAGCGGGGGCCGCGGACACCGGCGTCCGGGCCGGGCAGCGAGAGGTCGTACCGGCGCCGGGCCTCGGCGTCGCCGAGCAGGTCCCACGCCCGCGTCACGGCCCGGAAGGCGGCGGGGTCGCCGCCCACGTCGGGGTGCGCGGCTCGGGCCGCGCGGCGGTAGGCCCGCCGGACCTCCTCGGCGGTCGCGTCGCGGGGCACGCCGAGGACCTCGTAGGCGGTGCGGTGCTCCTCGGCCGCGCTCACGGCGTGGGGTCCGGGCCGGGGGAGGCATGCCGCTCGTGGTGCAGGCGCAGGAACAGCATGCCGTCGTCGTGGAGCACCTGGACCAGCTGCAGCCGGGCGGGGAGGCCGGGGCCGTCCTCACCGGTCAGGACGCGGCCGGCGGCGGGTCCGGCCAGCAGCGGCGCCACGGTGAGGTGCACCTCGTCCACGAGGCCGCCCGCCGCGAGGCTGCCGAACAGGCGCGGTCCGCCCTCGCAGTGGACGACGCGGGCGCCGCGCGCGTGCAGGGTCGCCACCACGGTCTGGGGGTCCACGTGCTCCTCGCCGACCGCCAGCACGTCCGCGTGCGCGGCCAGCGCCGCCGCCTGCTCCGGCTCGGCCGCGAGGCCGGCCCGGGACGTGAGGACCCAGGGGCGCACCGGGGCGGCCGTGAAGAACGCGGACTCCGGGTCCAGGTCCAGGCTGCCGCTGACCACGGCCACGGGCGGGTCTGCGGGCCCGCCGGCCTCCGCGCGTCGACGCCGGTCCTCATCGGACAGCAGCGCTCCCTCGTAGCCCTCGGCCCGGATGGTCCCGGCCCCCACGAGCACGACGTCGGCGTCGTGCCGGGAGAGCGAGAGCAGCCGCTGGTCCGCGGGGGAGCCGAGCCCACCGGCACGGCCGTCCAGGGTGGCCGCGCCGTCGGCGGAGGCGATGAACACGACGCGGACCCAGGGTCCGGGGCCGGTGTCCTCAGCCGCCGGGGCCGCGAGGGCGGTGCGGAGGGCGTCGTCGTCCAGGCCGGGGCCGGTCTCGGTCAGCCGTCTCATGCCCGCCCCCCGCGGTGGGCGCGGTGTCCGGCCAGGGTGCTGCGGTCCGGCGGCGGGTTCTCCGCGCCCATGTTGTGGACCAGGCGCGCCGGCTGACGCCACCCGAACACGCACTCGAGCATGCGGGCCGCCGAGACGGAGGCGTCGGCGTCGTGCATGCGCAGGATCCGGGCGCCGCCGTACACGCAGGCCGCGGCCGCGGCCAGCGAGCCGGGCAGGCGCTCGTGCCGGTGCCGGTCCAGGCTCTCGCCGATGAAGTCCTTGTTCGAGACCGCGGCCAGCACGGGCAGCCCCAGGGTGGCGATTTCGTCCAGCCGCCGCGTGATCTCGAGGGTGTGCCGGGTGTTCTTGTTCAGATCGTGGCCGGGGTCCACGATGATCCTCTCCTCGGGGACGCCGAGCGCCACGGCCCGGTCGACGGTGCGCCGCAGGTGGTCGCGGACCTCCCTGACGACGTCGCCGTAGGTCGGCCGGGGGACCACGGCCCGGGGTCCGCGCACGTGGGCGAGGGAGTGGGTGACCACGAGGTGCGCGCCCGCGGCGGCCACCACCCGGCCCAGGTCCGCGTGGAACAGTCCCGTGGTGTCGTTGACGACGTCCGCCCCCGCCGCCAGGGCCGCCTCGGCCACGGCCGGCTGGAACGTGTCCGCCGAGAGGATCAGCCGGCGCGATGCCTCGGACGACCCGGCCCCGTCCCCGCTCCGCAGGGCCGCGATCAGGGGGACCACCCGCGCCGCCTCCTCGGTCGGGTCGAGCTCCGCCCCGGGCGCGAACGGCACGCCGCCGACGTCGACCCACTCGGCTCCGGCGTCCGCCGCGGCGTGGGCCTGGGCGAGGGCGTCCTCCAGGACGGCGCCGGCGCCGTCGTCGTAGAAGGAGTCCGGGGTGCGGTTGACCACGGCCATCGTGACGATCCGGCGGCGGAAGTCGATCTCGTGGTGGGCGAACCGGTGCACCGGGTGGACGAGCGGGACGGAGGGGGTCGGCACCCGGCCATTCAACCACCGGCGCCGCACGGTGACAGTGCGCCCCGGAAGGACTATGTTTCCCTCCCGTGACATTTACCTCGTCGCCGCGGGTCGGCCCGCGCCGGCCCCGCATCCGTCCGACCCAGCTCGTGGTCGGGTCCTTCCTCGTCGCCATCGTGACGGGCACCGGCGCACTGCTGCTGCCCGCCTCGTATCAGGGCCGCGCGCCCACCCCGCTGGAGGCCGCGTTCACGGCGACCAGCGCCACCACGGTGACGGGCCTCGGCGTCGTGGACACCCAGACGTTCTGGACACCCCTGGGTCAGCTCGTGATCCTCACGCTCATCAAGCTCGGTGGCCTGGGCGTCATGACGTTCACGTCGCTGCTGGGGCTGGTGATCCTCCGGCGGCTCGGCCTCACCCAGCGCCTCGACGCCGCGGCCTCCACCCGGGCCGAGGGGATCGGGGACCTGCCCCGGGTGCTGCGGGCCCTGATCCTGTACTCCACGGCCGTCGAGGCCTCGGTGGCGCTGCTGCTGAGCCTGCGCTTCTGGCTGGGCGCGGGAATGTCCCCGGGCCAGGCACTGTGGCAGGGGGTCTTCCACGCGGTCTCCGCATTCAACAACGCCGGGTTCGCGCTGTTCAGCGACAACCTCATGGGCTTCGTCTCGGACCCGTTCATCTGCCTGCCGATCGCGGCGGCGATCATCTTGGGCGGCCTGGGCCTGCCGGTCGTGCTGACCCTGCGGCGAGACCTGCGCCGACCCGAGCGGTGGAACCTCACGGTCCGGCTCGTGCTCGTGGGCACCGCGGTGCTGCTGGTGGGCGGCACGCTCATGTACCTCGTCCTCGAGTGGTCCAACCCGCGGACCCTGGGCGGTCTGGACCCGGCCTCGCGCGTGCTCGCGGCGTTCTTCCAGTCCGTCACGACCCGCACCGCCGGCTTCAACACCCTGGACTACGGGCAGATGCACCCCGTGACGCTCTTCGCCACCGACGTGCTCATGTTCATCGGCGGCGGCCCCGCCGGCACCGCCTCGGGCGTGAAGATCACGACGGCGAGCGTCCTGCTGTTCATCGTGCTCGCGGAGATCCGGGGGGAGGGCGCCGTCCATGCGTTCGGCCGCCGGCTCTCCCGGACCACGCACCGCGAGGCGATCACCGTGATCATGCTCTCCGCGACCGCGATCGCCGTCGCCACGATGGCGCTCATGGGCCTGTCCTCGTTCACGACCGACCAGATCCTGTTCGAGTGCGTGTCCGCGTTCAGCACGGTGGGCCTGTCCACCGGCATCACCGCCCAGCTGCCGCCGGCCGCGCAGGGCATCCTGATGCTCCTCATGTTCGTCGGCCGCATCGGCCCCGCCACCGTCGCCGGCAGCCTGGCCCTGACCGACCGCACCCGCCACTTCGAGTACCCGAAGGAGAGACCCCTCATTGGCTGATCTCACCCGTTCCCTGTTCGCCCCCCGCCGGGGCGACCGCCCCACCGTGGCCGTCCTCGGGCTCGGCCGGTTCGGCTCAGGGGTCGCCCGCGAGCTCATGGAGTCCGACTGCCACGTGCTGGGGGTCGACGCCGATGCCGAGGCCGTCCAGGCGCTCAACGGCCGGCTGACCCACGTCGTCCGCGCGGACAGCACGGACGAGGAGGCGATGCGCCAGCTCTCGGTCCACGAGATGGACCACGTCGTCGTCGCCATCGGCGGCGACCTCGCGGACTCGATCCTCACCGTCTCGCTGATGCGGCGGTTCGGGACGCACCAGCTCTGGGCCAAGGCCAATGACGACCGCCACGGCGAGATCCTGCGTCAGCTCGGCGTGGAGCACGTGGTCCACCCGGAGCGGGACATGGGCCGCCGCGTGGCGCACCTGGTCAGCACGTCCTTCCAGGACTTCGTCGAGGTCGAGCCGGGCCTGGCCATGGTCCGGGCCACGCCGCCGTCGCGCCTGCTGGGCAGGGACCTGCGAGCCACCGGGCTCGCGGGGGAGCGGGGCATGCGCGTGGTCGCGGTCCGCAGCCGCGGCACGTGGCTCTACCCGCCGAGTCACTACGTCCTCGAGCCCGAGGACACGATCCTCCTGGTGGGCCCGACCCGCGACGTCGAGCGGTTCCTCGCCCGGGACTGATCCGGGCACATCCGGCGCGGCTCCTAGACTGGCCGGGTGACCACCCCGGACCGCGTGCACCTGGACCACGCCGCCACCACGACGGTGCGCCCCACCGCGCTCGCGGCCCTGGCCGAGGCGGCCGCGCTGCCGGGCAACCCGGCCTCCCTCCACGCCTCCGGCCGCCGGGCCAAGCTGCACCTCGAGGAGGCGCGGGAGCGCATCGCCGCGGCGCTCGGGGCGCACCCCCCCGAGGTGATCCTCACGTCCGGGGGCACCGAGGCGGACAACCTCGCCGTCCAGGGGCTGTACCGGGCCCGCCGCGCGGTCGCGCCGGAGCGCACCCGGATCGTGCTGACCGGCATCGAGCACCACGCGGTCCTCGACGTGGTGGACTGGCTCGCCGCGCACGAGGGTGCCGAGCCGGTGCTCGTCCCGGTCGACGACGACGGGCGGGTCGACCTCGCCGCATGGGGGGCCGCGCTGGCGGCCGCGCCCGAGCGGACCGCCCTGGCCACGCTGATGTGGGCCAACAACGAGATCGGCACGGTCCAGCCCGTCGCGGAGGCCGCCCGGCTCGCGGCCGACCACGGGATCCCGTTGCACACCGACGCCGTCCAGGCCCTCGGGGCGGTGCCCGTGGACTTCGCCGCGTCCGGGGCCGCGACCCTGGCCGTCTCGGGGCACAAGGTCGGTGCCCCCGTGGGTGTCGGCGCCCTGTTCGTGCGCCGGGACGTCACCCTGGAGGCCGTGGTGCACGGCGGCGGTCAGGAACGCCGCCTGCGCTCGGGCACGGTGTCGGTGGCGCTGGCCGCCGCGCTGGCGGCCGCCGTGGCGGAGGCCGTCGCGGAGCAGCCCGCCGAGGCCGCCCGCCTGGGCGGGCTGCGGGACGAGGTGATCGCCGCCGTCGACGCCCTGGACGGGGTGCGCCTGACCGGGCCGCGGGACCTCGACCCGGCGACGGGGGAGCCGCTGCCGCCGGGGACGCGCCGACTGCCCGGCAACGTCCACATCACCGTGCCGGGCCGGACGGCGGACGCGCTGCTGTTCTCCTTCGACATGGCCGGACTGGACACCTCGTCCGGGTCGGCGTGCACCGCCGGGGTGGCCGAGCCGTCGCACGTGGTCGCGGCCCTGCCGGGGCGGACGGAGGCCGACGCACGGGCCACCCAGCGGTTCGCCCTCGGCCGGACGACGACGCCGGCCGAGGCGGCCGCGCTCATCGACGCGCTGCGGACGCTGCTGGGGCGGGCGGTCCAGTCTAGACGCCCGGCCCCAGCAGCGTCCGTCGTCGAGAGAGGAGTCCGCCCGTGAAGGTCCTGGCTGCCATGTCCGGGGGAGTCGACTCCGCCGTCGCCGCGGCGCGTGCCGTGGACGCCGGGCACGACGTCGTCGGCGTCCACCTGGCCCTGTCCCGCATGCCCGGCACCCTGCGCACCGGCTCGCGTGGCTGCTGCACCATCGAGGACGCCTCGGACGCGTGGCGCGCGTGCGAGCGGCTCGGCATCCCCTTCTACACGTGGGACTTCTCCGAGCGGTTCGCGGAGGACGTCGTGGACGACTTCGTGGCCGAGTACGAGGCCGGCCGCACGCCCAACCCGTGCATGCGCTGCAACGAGCGCATCAAGTTCGCGGCGCTGCTCGAGCGCGCCCTCGAGCTGGGCTTCGACGCCGTCTGCACCGGCCACTACGCCGCCGTGCGGCCCGGTCCGGACGGCTCGCTGGAGCTGCACCGCGCCGCGGACGACGCGAAGGACCAGTCCTACGTGCTCGGCGTGCTCACCGCGGATCAGCTCGCCCACTGCCTCTTCCCGCTCGCGGACACGCCGTCCAAGGAGCTCGTGCGCGCCGAGGCGGCCGAGCGCGGCCTGTCCGTGGCGGCGAAGCCGGACTCCCACGACATCTGCTTCATCCCGGACGGCGACACCCGCGGCTGGCTCGCCGAGCGCATCGACCTCGCCCCCGGCCCCATCGTGGACCCGGAGGGGCAGGAGCTCGGCACCCACGCGGGCGCCCAGGCGTTCACGGTCGGCCAGCGCAAGGGCCTGGCCATCGGCCGTCCCGCGCCCGACGGCAAGCCCCGGTTCGTGCTCGAGGTGCGGCCGAAGGAGAACACCGTGGTCGTCGGCGGGCGCGAGCTGCTCGACGTCGACCGCATCACCGGCATCCGCCCGTCCTGGGCCGGCGCCCCGGTGCCCGAAGCCCGCACGGGCGCCTGGTTCGACTGCGCGCTGCAGTTCCGGGCCCACGGCGAGATCGTCGAGGCCCGCGCCCGCCAGCGCGCGGACGCGGCGGGGCACCCGGGGTGGGAGATCGAGCCGGCGCGCCCCCTGCGCGGGGTGGCCCCCGGTCAGACGGCCGTCCTGTACCGGGGCACCCGCGTGCTCGGCCAGGCCACCATCGACACCGCCCGCAATGCCCGGCTGTCCGCCCCCGCGGATGCGTAGGCTTCGGCCATGAGCCCGGACTACGACCCCCACGCCAGCTCGCTGCCCGGCACCGCGGACCCGGCGGTCCTCGACGAGCTCTTCGCGATCCGCGGCAGCATCGACAACATCGACGCCTCGCTCGTCTACCTGCTGGCCGAGCGGTTCAAGTTCACGCAGCGGGTCGGCGCGCTCAAGGCCCGGCACGACCTGCCGCCCTCGGACCCCGGACGTGAGGCCGCCCAGATCGCGCGGCTGCACCGACTCGCGCTCGAGGCGGACCTCGAGCCCGCGTTCGCCGAGAAGTTCCTGAACTTCATCATCGCCGAGGTCATCCGCCACCACCGCGCGCTGGCGGCCGAGGGCCGGCCGGACGCCGAGGCGGAGCCGGGGGAGAGCCCCGGGGACGCGGATGACTGAGGCCGCCCACGACGACGGCGCCACCGGCCCCGTCGCCCTCGGCGGCACGCCGTGGCGCGGCACCGACGTCGCCGAGGCGCAGCGCGTCACGCTCGGCGAGCTCGGCGCGGACCACTGGCCGGTGCTCCCCGAGCTGCCCGATCGCGGACCCGGCGCCGACGCCACCGGCCGCTCGGCCGCCCTCCTGCAGGAGCTGGCCGTCGACCTGCAGCCGCACGGCTGGCGGGTCAGCCCGCCCGGGGCCGCCGGCTCCGGCCGCGACCGACGCCGCGCCGTCTCCCTCTGGCACGAGGACGCGCACCGCTGGGCGGACACCGCGGGGGCCGAGGGCGCCGTCGTCGAACGTCTGGCCGTGCGGGTGCGCGGCCCGCTCAGCCTGCTCGCCTGCCTCTGGCTGCCCGGGGGAGAGCGCGTGCTCGGCGACCACGGCGCGCGCCGCGACGTCGCCGAGTCCTATCTCGAGGGACTGCAGGACGCCCTGCCCCGCCTCCGGAGGGCCACCGGCGCGGGACGCCTCGGCGTCGTCGTCGACGAGCCGTGGGCGGCGGCCGTCCTCGCCGGGACCCTGCCCACCGCGAGCGGGTACCGCACCGTCCGGTCGCTGCCGCGCGAGGAGGCCCGCGGGCTGTGGCGCGCCGCCCTCGACGGGCTCACCGCCCTGCCCGACGTCGCCCGGGTGTGGCTCGCACCGGGCCGCCGCGCCGCCTCCCCGGGGGCCGAGCTGCCCGGGCCCGCCGCGCTGTCAACGCTGACGGGAGAGTCCCTGCCCAGGCCCGACGCAGCCGCGGACGCGCCCGCCCCGGCCCCGGTCTCCCTCGTGGTGGGCGTGGGCGCCCTCGACGACGGCGCGGACGGCACGCCCGGCACCCGCGAGGCGTGGGAGGCGGCGGCCGGCTGGGCCGACATCGGGCGCGGGCTGACCCTGGCCCCCGAACCGGGCGTGCGCCCGGTCGAGGTCGTCCGCACGTGGGAACGGCTGGGGGTGGACCCCGGACGCGTGGGCGACGTCGGCCTCACGGCGGCGGGGCTGCACGACCCGGTCGTGCTCCACACTCTGCGGCGGGACGCGGAGGAGCTGACCGCACGGCTCGCCGAGCTGCGCGGCTGAGCCGGCGCCCCGACGGACCGGGACGACCTCCGGCGTCGTCGGCCGTGGACGGGCCCGCCCGGCGGGTATCATCGGGCTGATCCTGAAAATTTCCTGTGCCCGGGGCCGGTCCCGCCTGCGGCGCCGGGGGGAGCGCTGACGAGGAGGTCAGGATGGGCAAGGCCAAGATCCTGGTGGTGGACGACGACGAGGCGCTGGCCGAGATGATCGGCATCGTCCTGCGCAACGACGGCTTCGAGCCGGCGTTCGCCGCGGACGGCACCTCCGCACTGCCCGCGTTCCACCGCGAGCGTCCCGATCTCGTGCTGCTGGACCTCATGCTCCCCGGCATCGACGGCATCGAGGTCTGCAGGCTCATCCGAGACGAGTCGGACGTGCCGATCGTGATGCTCACGGCCAAGTCGGACACGGCGGACGTCGTGCGCGGCCTCGAGTCGGGTGCGGACGACTACGTGCCCAAGCCGTTCAAGCCGGCCGAGCTCGTGGCCCGCGTCCGGGCCCGCCTGCGTGAGGGGGAGGCCAAGCCGGCGGAGGTCCTGCACATCGGGGACCTCGAGATCGACGTGGCGGGCCACGAGGTCACCCGCGGCGGCGTCGGCATCGCCCTCACCCCGCTGGAGTTCGACCTCCTCGTGGCCCTCGCCCGGCGGCCGCGCCACGTCTTCACCCGCGAGATGCTGCTGGAGGAGGTCTGGGGGTACCGGCACCAGGCCGACACCCGGCTCGTGAACGTCCACGTCCAGCGCCTGCGCTCGAAGGTCGAGCCGGATCCCGAGAACCCGTGCGTCGTGCTGACCGTCCGCGGCGTCGGGTACAAGGCCGGCCAGGGCTGAGGGCATGACGGTGTCCGGCCCGGGTCTGAGCGCGGCCCCGGCGGCCGAGCCCGGCGCCGAGCCGGTCGAGCCCGCCGCCGGCCGCCCACGGTCGTGGGTCCCCGGCCCCGCGTGGCGTGCGCTGCGCCGCCGGTGGCGTCGGTCCCTGCGGCTGCGCACGGCGGTGCTCGCGGCCCTGCTCTCGATCCTCGCGGGCCTCGTGGTCGCCGCGTTCCTGACGCAGCAGATCACCCAGGCCCTCTTCGAGGCCCGCTACGAGCAGGTCCAGGCCGAGGCCCGCCGTGGCCTGAGTCAGGTGCGCGAGACGTTCGCGCAGACCACCGCCACGGACGCGCAGAGCACGGACGTGCTGGTGACCCAGACCCTGCGTGCCCTCGAGGGGGACTCGGGCACGACGATCCGCCGCCGCTACCACCTCGCCCCGCTGCCGGGCTCCGAGTCCGCGTACGTGGGGACGATCTCCTCCGCCGGTCTCGATCCCGCGGTGATCCCCCAGGAGCTGCAGGACGCGGTCGCCTCCGGGCCGGGCGTGTACGACGCGAGCGTGGCGCTGCCGGACCCCGGCGGCGGCACCCGGCCCGGCCTCGTGTTCGGCGCCCAGGTGGTGCTGCCCCCGGGTGCCACCTACGGGCTCTACCTCGTCTACGACCTCGCGGACGTCCAGAGCTCGCTGGACTCGGTGCTCGGGGTGCTGCTGGTGTTCGGCGTCGGATTCCTGGTGATCAACGTGCTGGTCTCGTGGTGGGTCTCGCGGCGTGTGACCCTGCCCGTGCAGCAGGCGGCCCGGGCGGCCGAGTCCCTCTCGAGCGGCAACCTGGCCGTGCGGATGCCGGTCGACGGTGAGGACGAGATGGCCCGCCTGGGCATGTCCTTCAACCGGATGGCGGACAGCATCCAGGACCAGATCGGCCAGCTCGCCCAGCTGTCCCAGATGCAGCAGCGGTTCGTCTCGGACGTCTCCCATGAGCTGCGCACGCCGCTGACGACCGTGCGGATGGCGGCCGACGTGCTGTACGGCTCGCGCGAGGACTTCGACCCGGTCAACCGACGCTCGACCGAGCTGCTCTACCACCAGGTCGATCGCTTCCAGGCCATGCTCGCGGACCTGCTGGAGATCACCCGGTTCGACGCCGGCGCCGCCACCCCAGCCCTCGAGGCCACGGACATGCTCGAGCTGGCCCGCGACGTCGTGCTCACCTCTCAGCCGTTGGCCGATCAGAGCGGCGTGCCCGTGTACGTGGTGCCCATGGACCGGGACCGCGCCGACGGCCACGTCGCCTGGGTCGACCCGCGGCGGATCGAACGGATCCTGCGCAACCTGGTGAACAACGCGATCGAGCACGCCGAGGGCCGGCCGGTGGACGTGCTCGTGGCGGCCGACGAGGAGGCCGTCACGTTCGCCGTCGTGGACCACGGCATCGGCATGAGCCCCGAGCAGGTGCAGCGCGTGTTCGACCGGTTCTGGCGGGCCGACCCCTCACGCAAGCGCACCACCGGCGGGTCCGGACTGGGTCTGGCGATCGCCACCGAGGACACCCGGCTGCACGGCGGCCGGCTCGAGGCGTGGGGCGAGCTGGGGGAGGGGTCCACGTTCATGGTGACCCTGCCGCGGGCGCCGCGCCCGGCCGCGCAGGGCGCGGAGGCCCCGGAACCGATCGGCCGCTCCGTGCTGCCCATCCCGCCCCGCTACAGCACGGCGGACCGCCGGTACGCCGATGACCTGTCCCGACCCGTCCCGCAGGAGGCGGACGCCGACGCCGACGCCGTCGGCAGGGTCGCGGACGTCGCCGCCACGGCCGCGGACGCCCCGCCGTGCGCGCGCCAGGACGAGCAGGCCCTGACCGCACCGACCCGGCCGGTGCGCAGGGTCCCTCCGGGGGATCCCGCCGACGGGCCGGCCGCCGGGGACCGGACCGGCGAGGATGCGGCAGAGGAGGCCCGATGACCACCGTGGATCCGCAGCCGCCCCGTCCGCCGCGTGTCGCCGTCGTCGCGGTGATCGTCGCCCTGGTGCTCGCCCTCAGCGGCTGCACCCAGATCCCCCAGAGCTCCGAAGTGCGCAGTGCCGACCCGGTCGACGGGGCCGGCGCGGCCGCCGACGCGCCGCAGTTCCATCCGCCGGGACCCGCCGAGTCGGACACGGCGGAGGAGGCCATCCGGGGCTTCCTGCTCGCGGGCACGAGCCCGCAGGACGACTACGCGGTGGCGCGCGAGTTCCTCGACGGCCCCGCGGCCACCCAGTGGACGCCCGGGCAGCGCACCCTCGTGTACTCGGCGGAGCCGCGCATCACCCGGGGCGACGGCGACGGGGACTATCAGGTCCTGGTCGAGGTCGACTCGGAGATCGACGAGTACGGCCTGCGGACCGTCGCGCCGCCGGGGACCACACGGGCCTGGGCGGTCACGGTGCAGGAACGGCCCCAGGGCATGCGGATCACGTCCACGGAGAACGGCACGCTGCTCTCCCAGGCGCAGTTCGGACAGCTGTTCGCGCCGCACGAGCTCGCCTTCTACGACACCGCGAAGCGCTATATCGTGCCGGACGTGCGGTGGTTCGTCAATCGGGGCACCACCGTGACCGCGGTGACGCGAGCGCTGCTGCGCGGGCCGGCACCGTATCTGGCCGGGGCGGTGGAGACGGCCTTCCCGCTGCGCACCGGCACCGACCTGGCCGCGCCCACGGTGCCCGTCGACGACGACGGCGTGGCCCACGTCGACCTCACCCAGGCGGCCGCCGAGGGGGCCGACGCCGAGCGGCGGCACCGCATGCGGGAGCAGCTGGAGCTGACCCTGAGGGGCCTCCAGTCGGTCAAGGAGGTCGAGGTGACCGTCGCCGGTGCCCAGCTGTCCACGTCGGGAGACGACGGCCCCGCCCCGGTCCAGACCGACCCCGCCGTCAGATCGGTCCAGGTGGGCATCGACGCGGCGACGGGCGGACTCGTGTACGTGCAGGGGAGCAGCGTCACGCCGGTGGGCGGCGCTCCGGACGTCACCGCGCTCGATCCGGTCCGCCCGACGATGTCCGGCGACCGCAGCCGATTCGCGTTCGTCACCGGTGACCGGACGGCGGTCCACGTCGCCGGCACGGACGGCTCCCTGCGGGAGGTGCTGCGCGGCACCGGGCTTACCGTCCCGTCGCTGGACCTCCTGGGCTGGGTGTGGGCGGCCGACCGGGGCACGACCTCGCGGATCCGCGCCGTCTCGGCCCAGCCCGGCGGGCAGGAGCGCATCGTGACGGCCACCTGGCTGCGCCCCGGCGAGCGGATCGTCGACCTGCGGTTGGCCCGGAGCGGGGCCCGGGCCGCGATGCTCGTCGACGACGGCCAGCGGACCACCCTGCGCGTGTCCGGCGTCGTGCGCGGTTCGGACGGGGTGCCGAACGCCCTGACCGAGCCGATCCTGCTGCCCTCCTCCGGGTCGGAGGACTCGGTGGAGTGGGCCGGCGACACGAACCTGCTCGTCTCGGCGTACGCCGCGAAGCCCGACGAGCGCGTGGTGCCGCGGATCGTCTCGGTCGATGGCACCGTCCGGGAGCTCAACCCACTGGGCGGCCTGCGGGGGATCTCCGCCGGCGACGACGGCGCCTATTACGCGGAGACGGAGGAGTTCGTGTTCCTGCTGGTGGGCTCCTCGTGGCGGGCGCAGGAGCTCGACCGCGGGGTACGCGACCTCTCGTTCCCGGACTGAGCCGGGCCGGCGCTCACCGCCCCGTCGTCCACTCCTGCACAGCCGTCCTGTCCCGCACAGCGGCCCGCCCCGGCGCCTGGACGGCGGTGTCGTGCGGTGGACTCGTCCCATGCGCTCCCCGCCGTCCTCCCCGTCCCCGGCGTTCGGCGCCCTCGGTCGGGCCCTGGCCGACCTGGTCCTGCCCGCCGAGTGCGCGGTGTGCGCGGCGCCGGGCCACCGGCTCTGCCCGGCCTGCGCGGAGGGACTGACCGCCGTCCTGTCCCGGCCCTTCCGGGCGGAGCAGGACGCCCCGGCCTTACCCTTGGGCCCCGGCGGCGCTCCGCTGCCGGTGATGGCGGCCGGGCGCTACGCAGACCCGCTGGCGGCCGCCGTGCTCGCGTTCAAGGACCATCACGCGCTGCACCTGCGCGGCGTGCTGGGCGAGGCCCTCTGCCGGGCCGTCGCCGCGGCGCGTCTCGAGCCGGACCTGCCCGGGGCGCGGCACGCCCTGCTCGTCCCGGTCCCGGGCGGCGCGGTCGGATTCCGACGGCGCGGCTACGACCCGCTCGCCGAGCTCACCCGGGCGCTGCCGGCGCCGTGGCTGGTCTCCGACGCCGTCCGTGCGCGCCTGCTGCCCCGCGCGAGCACGCTCCGGGGCGGCGGCCCGTCCCACGCGGGCGCCGGGGCGGGCCAGCGCCGCCGGCGGGCCCGGGACTGGCGCGTCGCCGCCGGGCGGCTGCCGGCCGGCGCGCCCGTCCTGCTCGTGGACGACGTCCTCACCACCGGCGCCACCCTCGCCGCGCTCGCGGAGGCGGTGCGCCGCGCCGGCGGGCACCCCGTCGGGGCCGTCGTGCTCGCGGCCGTGGCCCCGCCGCGGGACCCCGCCGAGCCTGGCCCCCGGCCAGGCCCCCGGGTAGGGTGAACGGCACGGAATCGCCCCTACGGTTCCCGTCCTGCCGACGGCTGGAAGGAGGTCGCACCCTCGGACCCGCCGCCGCCCTGCGGACGCGACACCGAGGCGCACCTCCCCTCCCGAGGCCGGACCCGTGAGAGTCGGACCAGGAGGACGCCATGACCATGGATGTCAGCTACATCGCCCGCAACCTCAGGCTCCCGGAGAGCTTCCGCGACCACGTCGTCGAGCGCACCGAGCGCCTCCAGCCGCTCGCCGAGGGCGCCGACACGCTCGAGGTCCGCGTGACGAAGTCCTCCCACCACAAGCACTCGGACGAGACGGTCCGCGTGGAACTGACGGTCCGTGGCCCGCGGGACGTCGTGCGGGCCGAGGCCGACGCGGACGACAAGCTGGTCGCCTTCGACCAGGCCGCCACCCGACTGGCCGAGCGCCTGCGGCGCATGCGCGACCGCCGCAAGGACCGCCGTCACGGCAAGCTCGGCGCCTCCCGCGGCGCGGGCGAGGTCGGATTCGTGCCGCCGCTGCCGCCGTCGGGTGCCGCGCTGGCCGCGGAGGAGGCCGCCGAGCAGGACGCCCCCGAGGTGGGCACCCCGGTGCGCATCCGCCAGAAGGCGTTCCCCGCGACCCCCATGAGCGTGGACGAGGCCGTGGACGCGATGGAGCTGGTGGGCCATGACTTCTTCCTCTTCCAGAACGCCGAGACCGGCGTGCCCTCCGTGGTCTACCGCCGCCGGGGCTGGAGCTACGGCGTGATCCGCCTGGACGAGTCCCTCCCGCAGGATCACGTCTCCGCCTCCGAGGGGGAGCGGGCCTACCAGGCGCGCGAGGACTGACCGCCCCGCCGACGTCGACCACGACCTGCTGACGCCGCGGCGCCCGTCCCCTCCGGGACGGGCGCCGCGGCCCGTCCGGACTCGGCCCGTACACTGTCCCGGAGACCGCGCCACGGCCGAGCGCGAGGGGCATCCCGTCCCGCCCCGGCCACACCGCAAGGGAGCAGAGAACCAGTGCCTTCGATCATCGACCGCGTCCTGAAGATCTCGGACAACCGCGTCCTCAAGCGCATGCAGGCCACGGTGGACGCCGTGAACCTCCTCGAGGATGACTTCCGGGCGCTCAGCGACGCGGAGCTGCGTGCCGAGACGGACACGCTCCGGGCCCGGCATGCGGACGGCGAGTCGTTGGACCTGCTCCTGCCGGAGGCGTTCGCCGCGGTCCGCGAGGCCGCGGGACGCACGCTCGGCCAGCGGCACTACGACGTCCAGCTGCTCGGCGGCATCGCGCTGCACCAGGGCAACATCGCGGAGATGAAGACCGGCGAGGGCAAGACCCTCGTGGCCACCGCTCCGGCCTACCTCAACGCACTGTCCGGCAGGGGCGTGCACGTGGTGACGGTCAACGACTTCCTCGCCTCCTACCAGGCCGACCTCATGGGCCGCGTGTTCCGCTTCCTCGGCATGCAGACGGGCGTCATCGTGGCGGGCCAGACCCCGGCCGTACGCCGCGAGCAGTACGCCGCGGACATCACCTACGGCACGAACAACGAGTTCGGCTTCGACTTCCTCCGGGACAACATGGCCTGGTCCCTCGACGAGCTCGTGCAGCGTGAGCACCACTACGCGATCGTCGACGAGGTGGACTCGATCCTCATCGACGAGGCCCGCACCCCGCTGATCATCTCCGGCCCCGCCCAGGGCGAGGCCAACCGGTGGTACGGCGAGTTCGCCCGGCTGGTGCGCCGCCTCGAGGCGAACACGGACTACGAGGTGGACCACAAGAAGCGCACCGTCGGCATCCTCGGCCCCGGCATCGAGAAGGTCGAGGACCACCTCGGCATCACGAACCTGTACGAGACGCAGAACACCACGCTCATCCAGTTCCTGAACAACGCGGTCAAGGCCAAGGAGCTGTTCAAGCGGGACAAGGACTACGTGGTCCTCGACGGCGAGGTGCAGATCGTCGACGAGCACACGGGCCGCGTGCTCAAGGGACGCCGCTACAACGAGGGGCTCCACCAGGCCATCGAGGCCAAGGAGGGCGTGGAGGTCAAGCCCGAGAACCAGACGCTGGCCACGGTGACCCTGCAGAACTACTTCCGCGGCTACGAGAAGCTCGCCGGCATGACGGGCACCGCCGAGACGGAGGCCGCCGAGTTCACGTCGACCTACGGCCTCGGCGTCGTCGTGATCCCGCCGAACCGGGAGCCACAGCGTGTGGACCGCAACGACGTGGTGTACAAGAACGAGAAGGTCAAGTTCGACGCCGTCGTCGACGACATCGCCGAGCGGCACGCGAAGGGCCAGCCGGTCCTGGTGGGCACCACCTCCGTGGAGAAGTCCGAGTACCTCTCCACGCTGCTGGCCAAGCGCGGCATCCGCCACGAGGTCCTGAACGCGAAGAACCACGCCCGCGAGGCCGCCATCGTGGCGCAGGCGGGCCGCCCGGGCGCCGTCACCGTGGCCACCAACATGGCCGGCCGCGGCACCGACATCATGCTCGGCGGCAACGCCGAGTTCACGGCGGTGGCCCGCATGCAGGAACTGGGCCTCGACGCCGCCGAGGACCCGGAGGCGTACGAGGCCCGCTGGCCCGAGGTGCTGGCGCAGGCCGAGGCCGCCGTGGAGGACGCGCACCGTGCGGTCATCGAGGCCGGTGGCCTGTACGTGGTGGGCACCGAGCGGCACGACTCGCGCCGCATCGACAACCAGCTGCGCGGTCGTTCCGGCCGTCAGGGCGACCCGGGCGAGTCCCGGTTCTACCTCTCCCTCACGGACGAGCTCATGCGCAACTTCAACCCGGGCGTGGCCCAGCGGATCATGAACAGCCCGTCGATCCCGGACGACATGGCGCTCGAGTTCGGCTTCGTCTCGAAGGCGATCCAGAACGCGCAGGCGCAGGTCGAGGGGCGCAACGCCGAGCAGCGCAAGAACGTGCTCAAGTACGACGACGTGATGAACCGCCAGCGCGAGGCCATCTACACGGACCGCCGTTCCATCCTCGAGGGGGAGGACCTGCAGGACCGGGTGCGCCGCTTCGTGGAGGACGCCGTCGGGAACATCGTGGACGCGGCCACCGAGGAGGGCCACGCCACCGACTGGGACCTCGACCAGCTGTGGCGGGACCTGGCAGAGCTCTACCCCGTGGGCATCTCGCAGGAGGACGTCCTCGACGAGGTCGGCGGCCGGGGCCGGCTCAAAGCCGAGGTCCTCAAGCGCGAACTCGTCTCCGATGCGCTCCTGGCGTACGAGGACCGGGAGGCGCAGGTGGGATCCGAGGCACTGCGCGAGGCGGAGCGTCGCGTGGTGCTCGCCACCATCGGGCGCCGCTGGCAGGAGCATCTCTACGAGATGGACTACCTCAAGGAGGGCATCGGGCTGCGCGCGATGGCCCAGCGCGAGCCCCTCGTGGAGTACCAGCGCGAGGGCTACACGATGTTCCAGAACATGCTCGCCGCCATCCGTGAGGACGCCGTGCGCACGCTGTTCCAGGCGCAGATCAGTGCGGCCCCCGCGCCGACGTCTCTGCCCGGCGTCAAGGACGCCCGCGCCGTGACGATGGCACCGCAGATCTCCGTGGAGGGCATCGACGCCCCGCAGCAGCCGGCGCAGCTGCGTTTCACCGGTCCGTCCGAGGACGGGCAGAGCGCGGTCACCCGCAGTGGCACGGACTCCGGCGCCACGGTCGCGGCGGGCACGAACCGCCGCTCCCGCCGTCAGGCGGAGCGCCGCGGCCGCCGCGGCTGACCGGCATCCCGCCACGACGCAGCACGAGGGCCCGCAGACCTCCAGGTCTCCGGGCCCTCGATCGTCAGTCCGACGGGGCGATCCGGCTCAGCCGATCTCGACCGACGTCACCTTCCACCGGCTGAGCCGCCGCTCGAGTCGGAGCGCGAAGGCCCGGGCCCGGCCCTCCCACAGCACCGTCGCGCTGGCCTCCACCCGGCCGGGCGCGACCTCGCACACGCGGGCACCCACCGGGCGGGGTGCGGACGCGGGCGTCCGGGGCGGGACGGCCGCGGAGGGCCGTCGACCGGGCCCGGTCGGCGCGACGGCGCCCAGCAGCTCCATGCGACGGGTCAACTTGTCCAGGACCTCGGGCGAGAGCCAGGCGGAGAGGTCCCGCAGGGCACGGCGGCCCGTCTCTACCTCGACGCAGGCGACGGCGATCACGGCGGCGAGCGAGCGGACGCGGCGCAGCTCCTCGCGCCCCTGTTCGGTGCGGGCCCGCCGGGCGATCTCCTCACCGCGGGGCAGGACCGCGGGGCTGTGGGCGGGCCCGTGGAGGAGGGTGTCGGC
>NZ_JABFAZ010000020.1:141916-170740 GCF_017168505.1 Micrococcus sp. KRD077
GAGTGGGGGTGGGCACCGACCCAGCCTACGGACTCCGGTCTGCGGGGGCGGGGGCCTCGCTAGCCTGGGCTCATGACCTCCGCCACACCCGCTCGCCCCGCGCCCGCTGCCAGCCCGACGACGTCGCCCCGGGACGGTGCGCGACCGCGGCTGGTCGTGGGGCTCGCGCTGCTCGACGATGTGGCCGCGCCGACCCGCCTGCTGGCGGCCCGTCGCAGCGCGCCTGCCCCGCTGCGGGGGCTCTGGGAGTTCCCCGGGGGCAAGGTCGAGCCGGGGGAGGGCGTCCAGGAGGCGCTGCTGCGGGAGTGCCGGGAGGAGCTCGGGGTCGCCGTGCGGCTCGGCCCCGAGGTGGCGGCGCCGGAGCCGGACGGGTGGGAGCTGGCCAACGGCGCCCGGATGCGGGTGTTCTGGGGCGTCCTGGCGGAGGAGGGGACGACACCCCGAGCCCTCCAGGACCACGACCTGCTGGCGTGGCTGCCGCTCGCCGGGCCGGGCGTGCGGCACCTGGACTGGATCCCGGCGGACCGGCCGATCGTGGCCGAGGTGCTCCGTGGCGCCGCCACGGCGTTCTCCGCGGGGCGCTGAGTCGACACGCGGCCGGCCGCGCCCCGCGGACCGGTCAGAACAGCGCGGGCTGCGCCGCCGGAGCGGAGGGCCGGGACGTCGGCCGGCGCCGGGCCGGGGGACCGTCCTCGCGCCGGATGCCGTGGGCGCCGCCGCGGGCCAGGCCGTGCCGTGCGGCGGCCTCCCCGGCCATCCGGGTGAGCATGCGGCGGTACGACTCGGGCGCGTAGGCGGACCGGGCGTACATCTGCTCGTAGCCGGCCAGCAGATCCGGGTGCTCGCGGCGGATCCAGTCCAGGTACCACTCCTTCGCGCCCGGCCGCAGGTGCAGGGCGCCCGGCATGACGCGCGCGGCTCCGGCGTCCGCCAGCGCGCGCATGAGGGCGTCGATCTCGCGGTCCCCGTCCGTGAGCCACGGCAGCAGGGGCATGGCCATGACGGTGACGTCCGCACCCGCGGCGGCGAGCCGCTCGATCAGGCGCAGGCGTGCGGTCGGCGACGGCGTGCCCGGCTCGACCGCGGCGGCGATGGCGGGGTCGAGCATCGCCAGGGACAGCGAGACCTGCACCGGCACCTGGCGCGAGGCCGCCTGCAGCAGGGGCACATCCCGCGCGAGCAGGGTCCCCTTGGTCAGCACGGAGAACGGGGTGCCGGAATCGGCCAGGGCCCGGATGATCCCGGGCATCAGCGCGTAGCGGCCCTCGGCCCGCTGATACGGGTCCGTGTTCGTCCCCAACGCCACCGCCTCGCGGCCCCACGTGGGGCGGGCGAGTTCGGCGCGCAGCACCTCGGCGACGTTGACCTTCACGACGATCTGCCGGTCGAAGTCGGCCCCGGCGTCGAGCTCGAGGAAGGTGTGGGTGCTGCGGGCGTAGCAGTACCGGCAGGCGTGGGTGCAGCCGCGGTACGGGTTCACGGTCCAGCGGAACGGCATGGCCGAGGCGGACGGCACCGAGTTCAGTGCGGTCTTGGCGAGCACCTCATGGAAGGTGACCCCCGCGAACTCCGGGGTGGTGACACTCCGCTGCAGGTCCGAGAGCGGCAGCAGGGCGGCGGAGCCGGCCGGTGTGCCGGCCGTCGCCCGCTGGGCTCCGCCCTCGGACCGCAGGGTCTGCGCTTCCCATCGCATGGCCAGAAGTAGAACACATGTTCGAATCGACCCGCAAGCGTGTTCGAGTCCGGGCGGGGCGCGGGCGCCCAGACGCGCCTACCGTGGTCGCCATGACCTCCCGTGCACCCGCCCCGGCCGCCCGCGTCCTGCTCACGGGCTTCGAGCCCTTCGGCGGCGACGTCCACAACCCGTCGATCGCCGCCGCGCGGGACGCCGTGGGCATCCTGGCGGACCGGGGTGTGACGGCCGAGGCGGTCGAGCTGCCGTGCGCGTTCGGCGCGGCCGGGTCTGCCCTGACCGCGGCCCTCGACCGGGTCCGGCCGGAGGTGGCGATCGCCGTCGGGCTGGCCGGCGGCACGGCGGCCGTCCGGGTCGAGCGGGTGGCCGTGAACCTGCAGGACGCCCGGATCCCGGACAACGCGGGGGACCAGCCCGTGGACCGGCCCGTGCGCGCCGACGGGCCCGCGGCCCTGTTCGCCACCCTGCCCGCCAAGCGTGCCGTCGCCGCGATCCGGGCGGCCGGCGTCGCCGCGGAGCCGTCCCTGTCCGCGGGCGCGTTCGTGTGCAACCACGTCATGTACGCCCTCCTCGACGCCCCCGGCACCGCCCGGGCCGCCGGCTTCCTCCACGTGCCGTGGGACGCCGAGCACCGCCCGACGCCGGACACCCCGGCGCTGCCCGCGGCCGACCTGGCGCGCGCGGTGGCCGAGGCCGCCCTGACGGCGCTGGCCGGCGGCCCCGACCTCGACGTCCCCGGCGGCACCATGCACTGACCTCCCCGGACCCCGGGTCCGCGTCGGCGCGACCGCCCGTGCCCGTCAGCGGCGCGGCCGCAGGCCGCGGACCACGGGCCGCTCGACGTAGCCGCCCAGGGCCAGGCCCGCGCGTCGTTCGAAGACGTTGCGCGACGCCGGGTCCCCGGTCCGCCACGTCGACCACGCCGCCGCGAGCGCGTACGCCGGCAGGAACGGCAGACCCAGCAGGAGGGCGTACTGGTCCGCATGGCCGGCCTCGTGCCGCCACAGCGCGGGCGTCATGCGCAGGCCGGGGCGGGTGAACACGACGTCGCCGACCGTGAACGCGGCCCCGCCCGGGAACCGGTGCGTCCAGCCGCGGGCCTCGATCAGCCCGTGCGGCCCGGGCCGCAGCGCGCAGCCGGCGACGACGGCGCCCACCAGCCCCAGCGGCGTCGCCAGGTTCAGCAGGTTCCACAGCCCGCGCGCCCGCACGTGCGCCGGAGGCGACGGCCGGGAGGGGGCGGCGGTCACGGCCGTGTCGCGGGGTCGACGTCACCGGCGGGGGACCCGGACGCGGGGACGTCGAAGTAGAGCGGGGCATGGGCGGCGCAGCCCGGGTTGAACGGCGCTCCGCAGGCCGGACACGCGGGATCGGCGGTGGCCTCGAGGGCGAGGTAGGCGGCCACGCTGAGCTCGGTGCGGCACACCCCGCACAGCACGTGCGGCCGGTCGAAGTCGCCGGCCGGCACCGGCACGGCCGGGTGGTCGGCGAGTTCCGCGTGGCAGCGGTGGCAGGACCAGTACGCGGGGCAGCAGGCGAAGCGCAGGGCGACGACGTCCCGCGCCGTGGCGTAATGGGCGCAGCGGGTCTGCGCGTCCAGCCCCACGCCCCGCAGCAGCGGGTCGGTGCCGTCGAGGGAGTCCGGGGCGGTCATGCGCCTCAGCCTAGGCCGAGCGCGCCCGGGGCGGACACTAGACTGACGGGCGTCCCACCGTCCCCCATGCGAAGGTCGTTGCCCTGATGACACCCAGCCCCGAGACCGGCGCGGAGCCCACCGCGCCCGTGGCGGAGATCTCCCCCGTGGACGCGGAGGCGGTGGAGGCCGCCGTGCAGGCCGCGCTCGCCGCGTACGAGGCCGCGGCGGACCTCGATGAGCTCAAGGCCGCCCGCCTGGCCCACACCGGCGACCGGGCCCCCCTGACTCTCGCGAACAAGGCGATCGGCGCTCTGCCCAAGGAGCGCAAGGCGGAGGCCGGCAAGCTCATGGGCGCCGCACGCGGCCGCCTGGGCAAGGCCCTGGCCGCCCGCACCGAGGTGCTCGAGGCGGAGCAGGCCGCGCGGATCCTGCGCGAGGAGACGGTGGACGTGACCACCGCGGTCCGTCGCCGCCGCGTCGGCGCCCGTCACCCGCTCTCGCTGACGATGGACCGTGTCTCGGAGATCTTCGTCGGCATGGGCTGGGAGATCGCGGAGGGCCCCGAGCTCGAGTCCGAGTGGTTCAACTTCGACTCCCTCAACTTCGCGCCGGACCATCCGGCCCGCGAGATGCAGGACACCTTCTTCGTGGCCCCGGCCGAGGCCCACCTGCTGCTGCGCACCCACACCTCCCCGG
Organism: Micrococcus sp. KRD077; assembly: GCF_017168505.1. NCBI lineage: Bacteria > Bacillati > Actinomycetota > Actinomycetes > Micrococcales > Micrococcaceae > Micrococcus > Micrococcus sp. KRD077. The sequence continues at coordinate 145,942 of NZ_JABFAZ010000020.1, forward strand.
TGCAGATGCGCTCCCTGCTCGAGCGGGGCGCCCCCACCTACGTGCTGTGCCCGGGTCGCACCTTCCGCACGGACGAGCTGGACGCCACGCACACCCCGGTGTTCCACCAGTTCGAGGGCCTGGCCGTGGACAAGGGCCTGACCATGGCCCACCTGCGCGGCACCCTCGAGTACTTCGCCCGCCAGATGTTCGGGGCCGAGGCGGCCATCCGCCTGCGCCCGAACTTCTTCCCGTTCACCGAGCCCAGCGCCGAGCTGGACATCTGGCACCCCGGCGCCAAGGGCGGGCCCCGCTGGATCGAGTGGGGCGGCTGCGGCATGGTGCACCCGAATGTGCTGCGCGCCGCGGGCCTGGACCCGGAGGAGTACTCCGGGTTCGCGTTCGGCATGGGCGTGGAGCGCACGCTCATGTTCCGCAACGAGGTCCCGGACATGCACGACATGATCGAGGGCGACGTCCGCTTCTCCCAGCACTTCGGAATGGAGGTCTGATCCATGCGCATCCCCCTGGACTGGCTGCGGGAGTTCGTCCCCGTGCCCGCGGAGCACCGTGCCGAGGACGTGATGGCCGACCTCGTCCGCGTCGGCCTCGAGGAGGAGGACGTCCACCGTCCGGCCGCCGAGCTGCAGGGCCCGATCGTCGTCGGGCAGGTGCTCTCCAAGGAGCCCGAGCCGCAGAAGAACGGCAAGACCATCAACTGGTGCTCCGTGCGGGTGGTTCCCGAGGGCGCCGCCCAGCCGCTCACCGGCGAGGGCATCGAGCCCTCCGGCGTGCAGGGCATCGTGTGCGGCGCCCACAACTTCGAGGTCGGGGACAAGGTCGTCGTGACCCTGCCCGGCGCGGTGCTGCCCGGCGACTTCCGCATCAGCCCCCGCAAGACCTACGGGCACGTCTCGGCCGGGATGATCGCCTCCAGCACGGAGCTGGGCGTGGGCGACGACGGCACGGACGGGATCATCGTGCTCGGCGACCTCGGGCTCGACCCCGAGCCGGGCACCGACGCCCGGGACGTCCTGGACCTGCACGGCGAGGCCGCCGAGATCAACGTGACGCCCGACCGCGGCTACGCGTTCTCGATGCGCGGCGTCGCGCGCGAGTACGCGCACGCCACCGGCGTGCCCTTCACGGACCCGGCCGCCGCCGTCCACCCGCCCGCGGCCGACGACGCCGGCCCGGCCGTCCGCATCGACGACGACGCGCCGATCCACGGCGAGCCCGGGGCCACCCGGTTCGTGGCCCGCACGGTCTCCGGCGTGGACGCGACCCGCCCGACCCCGCCGTGGCTGGCCGCGCGCCTGCGCCTGGCCGGCATCCGCACCATCTCCCTGCCGGTGGACATCTCCAACTACGTCATGTGGGAGCTGGGCCAGCCCCTGCACTTCTACGACGCGGACACGCTCTCCGGCGAGATCGTGGTGCGCCGCGCGCGGGCCGGAGAGACCCTGACCACCCTCGACGGCAAGGAGCGCGAGCTCGACCCCGAGGACCTGCTCATCACGGACGACTCCGGCCCCATCGGCCTGGCGGGCGTCATGGGCGGGGCCGCCACCGAGGTCACGGACGCCACCACCACGATCGTGGTCGAGTCCGCGAACTTCGACCCCGTGTCGATCGCCCGTACGCGGCGCCGGCACCGCCTGCCCTCGGAGGCGTCGAAGCGCAACGAGCGCGGCGTCGACTGGGAGATCGCCGACGAGGCGGCCGAGCGGGCCGTGCAGCTGCTCGTCGAGCTCGCCGGCGGCACCGCCGAGCCCGGGGTCACCGACGTCGGGACGCGGCCGCAGCCGGCCGTCGTCGAGATGGCCGCCGACTTCCCCTCCGCCCTGGTGGGCGTGGCGTACACGACCGACGAGGTCGTGGAGACGCTGCGCGCCCTGGGCGCCGAGGTGGCCGTCGCCGAGGCCGCCGCCGACGTCGCCCCGCGGCTGACCGTGACCGCCCCGTCGTGGCGCACGGACCTGCGCATCCCCGAGGACCTCGCCGAGGAGGTCGCGCGCCTGCGCGGCTACGACGCGATCCCCTCCGTGGTGCCCGTGGCCCCGCCGGGCCGCGGCTTCACCCGCCGCCAGGCCCAGCGTCGCCGCGTGTCGGCCGCGCTCGCGGCCGCGGGACTCACCGAGGTGCTGGCCTACCCGTTCGTCTCCGAGGAGCAGAACCGGCGTTTCGGGGCGGACTCGGACGCGCAGGGCCAGGCCCTGGCGATGGTGGCCCTGGCCAATCCGATCGCCTCCCAGTACCGGTACCTGCGCCTGTCGCTGCTGCCGGGCCTCGTCGAGACCGCGCGCCGCAACCTCGGACGCGGCTTCCGCGATCTGGCGCTGTACGAGATGGGGCTGGTCTTCCTGCCCGGCGCGCAGCTGGGCTCGGCGACGATCCCCCCGCGCGCGGTCCACCCCTCCGCCGAGGTCCTCGCCGACCTCGAGGCCGGCATCCCCGCTCAGCCGTGGCACGTGGCCGGTCTGTACGCCGGGCACGACTCGGCGCCCGGGCCGGACCACGACCCCCGCCCGGTGGACTGGCAGGACGCGATCGCCGGGGCCCTCGACGTGGCCGACGTCCTCGGCGTCGAGCTGACCGTCCGGCAGGGCCGGCACCACGCGTTCCACCCGGGCCGGGTGGCCGAGCTCGTCGTCGTGACCGAGCACGGGGACCGGGTGGTGGGCGTCGCCGGCGAGCTGCACCCGCAGTGGCTCGAGGCCGAGGACCTGCCCGCCCGCACGAGCGTGTGGGAGCTGGACCTGGACGCGCTGTGCGCCGCGGCCCCCGAGATCGTGGTCGCCGCACCGCTGTCCACGTTCCCCGTGAGCACGCAGGACGTGGCGCTCGTGGTGGACGAGGCCGTCGTGGCCGGGGACGTGCGCGCGACCCTCGCCGAGGGTGCCGGGGAGCTGCTCGAGGCCGTCGAGCTGTTCGACGTCTACCGGGGCGCGGGCGTGCCGGAGGGGCGGAAGTCCCTCGCGTTCTCCCTGCGCTTCCGCGCCCCTGACCGCACGCTCACCGCGGAGGAGGTCTCCGAGGCCCGCGCCGCGGCCACCGCGCTCGCGGCGCAGCGGCACGGGGCGGTCCAGCGCTGACCGTGTCCGTCGCGACCGGCCCGTGGGGCCTGACCTCGGCCGTCCCCGCCTCGGCGGGGGCGGCCGACGCCGTCTCCGCGCTGCTCGGTCAGGTGCGCACCGCCCTGACGGCGGCCTGGGGCGTGCCGGTGGGGCCGCTCGGGCTCCGGCACGCCTGCCCGCGCTGCGGCTCGGCCGCGCACGGCGTCCCCGCGCTGACCGGCCTGCCCCCCGGCCGGGTCGCCCTCGTCTCGTTCACGCGCGTCCGGATGCCCGGCACTGAGGACCGGGCTCGGATCGGGGCGTGGTGGGCGCCGGCACGGCCCGCCGACGGGCTCGGCCTCGGGGTGGACGTCGAGCGGGCGGACGCCGCGGCCTTCGCGGACGAGGACGGCCTGGGCGGGGTGGGCTTCTCGACGGCGGAGCGCGCCCGGGTGCGGGAGCTTCCCGCCCCCGAGAGGCCCGCCGCGCGGGCCCGGCTGTGGACGCGGAAGGAGGCGCTCGTGAAGGCCGCCGGCACCGGCTTCACGGGCGACCCCGCCGCCGTCGACGCACTGACCGTGCCGGCCGACGTCGTGCTGGTGGACCTCACCGACCGGCTGCCGGGCGGTCTCCTCGGGGCGCTGGCGCTGCGGGGCCGCTGAGTCGACCGCGCGGGCGCCTCAGCCCGGGAACGGCGGCAGCTCGGGCCGCAGCGTCCACGCGTCGAAGAGCTCGTCCACCTGCGCTCGGCTCACCCCGGCGTGCGGGGCCCACGCGTGCACGTGCGTGCGCAGCCCCAGGGAGTCGACGGTGCCGAACCGGTGCTCCCGCACCCAGGCGCGCAGCATGGAGCCGAAGAGGTCCGTGCCCAGCAGGTGCCGCAGCGCCTCCACGGTGAGCGCGCCGCGCTTGTACACCCAGTCCTCGAACATCTCCTCCGGCCCGGGCTCGGCCAGCGCCTGCTCCACCGGGTGCGCGGCCAGCTTCTGCCAGGCCCGCCGCGCCATCGAGGTGATGCTGGACCGCCCCGAGGCCTCGGCCCACAGCCACTCGGACCAGCAGGCGAAGCCCTCGTGCAGCCACAGGTCGGACCAGCGGCCCAGGGTCACGGCGTTGCCGAACCACTGGTGGGACATCTCGTGGGCGATCAGCCGCTCGGACTCCCACGAGCCGTCCAGGTGGTTGGTGCCGAACAGCGACATGCTCGCGGCCTCGAGCGGGATCTCGAGCTCCTCGTCGGCCACGACCGCGGTGTAGTCCTCGAATGGGTATGGCCCGTAGGCGTCGATGAACGTGGCCATCATGGCCGGCTGGGGGGCAAGGGCCCGGAGGGCCCGCTGCTCGGTCCGCGGGGAGACCACGAGGCGCAGCGGCGGCAGGCCCTCGGCGGGAGGGGCGGCGTCCACGAGCCGGTAGCGGCCGATCTGCACGCTGAGCAGGTAGGCGGGCACGGGCTGGTCGAGCCGCCACCGCCACGTGACCCGCGAGCCGCGCGTGCGCACGGGCGCGCCCACGCCGTTGGCGACGGGCAGGTAGCCCGCGTCGCAGGTGAGGGTGATCTCCGCCGTCGAGCGGGAGGTGGGGGAGTCCACGCACGGCAGCCACGTGGAGGCGCCGTGGGGCTGCCCGGCCACGAGCACGCCGTCCGTGAGCTCCTCCCAGCCGATCGTGCCCCACGGGCTGCGCCGCAGCGTGGGCGTGCCCGCGTAGACCACGGTCAGCTCCACGAGCGTGCCCTCCGGCCGGCTCTCGTCCAGGTCGACGACGAGGCGGCTCGGGGCGCGGCCCGGCTGGGTGAACGAGGAGGCGACGGCGCGGCCGTCGACGACGGCGTCCACCCGGGACACGCGCAGCCGGTACAGGTCCAGCTCGATGCGGCGGCTCTGCTTCGTCAGGCGCACGCGCAGGACGGCGGTGCCGGAGACCCGGTTCGCGGCCAGGCGCACGTCGAGGTCCAGTGCGATGTGCTCGACGGTGGCGGCGTCGGTGCCGACGCCCGGGACGTAGGGATCGGTGCTCATGCTTCCTCTCGGGAGGGGGTGGCCGCGGCGGCGGGGTCGCCGTCAGGACGACGCCACGGGGAGACCGGGTTGCCGAGCCACCACGTGCCGGCGGGCAGCTCCTCGCCGCGCATCACGAGGGACCCGGCACCGACGGTGGTGCCGCGGCCCAGGCGGGCGGCGGGCAGCACCACGGAGTGGGGGCCGAGGGTGGCGCCGTCCTCCAGGACGACGGCGTCCAGGGACATCACGCGGTCGTGGAACAGGTGGGTCTGGACGACGCAGCCGCGGTTCACGGTGGCGCCGTCGCCGAGCTCCACGAGGTCGGCCTCGGGCAGCCAGTAGGACTCGACCCAGGCGCCGTGGCCGATGCGGGCGCCCATCGCGCGCAGGAACCAGACCAGGGCGGGGGTGCCGGCCGCGGCCCGGCTGAACCACGGGGCGGCGAGGAACTCGGTGAAGGTGTCCGCGACCTCGTTGCGCCAGATGAACGAGGACCACAGCGGGTGCTCGCCCGCGCGGATCCGGCCGACGAAGACCCGCTTGGCGAGCACGGTCAGGCTCGCCGCGACCGCGCCGGCCGCGAGCAGGACGACGCCGCCCAGGACGAAGGCCAGCGCCCACGTGCCGACCGCGATGAGGGCGGCCAGCGTCGCGCCGACGGCGAGGGACAGGGCCACGTGCAACCACACCGGGATCGCGCGCAGCAGCTCCCAGGCGGTGCGGGCGGCCTTGAGTCGGGCCGGCGGGTCGTAGGTGAGGGCGGCGTCTGCGGTGACCTCGTTGCGGCGCAGGCGCACGGGCGGGGAGCCCATCCAGGACGTGCCCGCCTTGGTCTTGGCCGGGGTGGTGGACAGCACCGCCACGAGCGAGTCGCGGCGCAGGGTGCGGCCGCCGGGCACCATGCCGGAGTTGCCCACGAACGAGCGCTTGCCGACCTTCGCGGGGGCCACGTGCATCCACCCGCCGTCGAGGGAGTAGGAGGAGACCATCGTGTCGTCGGCGAGGAACGCGCCGTCGCCCACGCGGGTCATGCAGGGCAGGAGCACCACGGTGGAGGCCTCGACGCCGCGGCCCACCTCGGCGCCCAGCAGGCGCAGCCACGTCGGCGTGAAGCGGGAGGCGTAGATCGGGAACAGCTGGTCGCGGGCGGCGTCGAGGACGCGCTCGGTGGCCCACACCTGCCAGCCGACCCGGGAGCGCACGGGGTGGTGCCCCTCCGTGATGCCGAGCGCGAGCAGGCGCACGGTGACGAGCACGAGCAGCATCTGGGTCAGGAACCAGACGCCGGCCACCAGGGGGCTTGCGGCCAGCAGGCGCGCCGCGGTGGTCCCGACGGCGGCCAGCGGCCCCGCCTCCGGGGCCGGCGGCCACCAGGTCAGCGACCACGCGGCCACCGCGGCCGCCGCGGCGGCGGAGACGAGCGGAAGGAGGGAGATGAGGGTCGAGAGGACGGTCGCCATCAGGCGCCAGCCCGGGGTCTCCCGCGGCGCCTCGGCGGGGCCGCGGGACTTCACCTTGCCCACCTTGACGGCGGGGGAGCCGGCGTGGCGCTGGCCGCCGCGCACCCGCCCGGCGACGGTGGACCCGGCCTCGACGTGCGCCCCGGCGCCGACCTGGGCGCCCGGCAGGAGCGTGGAGCGGGCGCCCACGACGGCGTCCGCGCCGATGCGCACCTCGCCGAGCCGGACGACGTCGCCGTCGACCCAGTAGCCGGACAGGTCCACCTCAGGCTCGATCGCGGCGCCCTCCTCGACCGTGAGCATGCCGGTGACCGGTGGCACGGTGTGCATGTCCACGTCCTTGCCGATCCGGTTGCCCAGCAGTCGCGCGTAGGCGGGCACCCACGTGGCGCCGGCCAGCGAGTAGGGGTCCACGAGGTCGCTGATCTGCTGGGCGAGCCACAGGCGCAGGTGGACGCGGCCACCGCGCGGGTAGGACCCGGGGCTCACGCCGCGCAGCAGCAGCCGGGCCGTCGCGGCGGTGAGCAGCATGCGGCCGGGTACGGTCACCACCAGCAGGCCGGCCACGATCAGCACCCACCACGGCACGGTGGGCAGCCCGGGCGCGAGCCCGGAGAGCGTCAGCAGGTTCAGGGCCAGGCCGGTCCACACGCCCAGGCGCAGGGCGGGCAGGACGAACACGGGCAGCCCCACGAGGGTCTGGACCCACTGGGTGCGGTGGCGGGTGCGGTCGACGTGCCGGTCGTGCACCTCGATGCCGTGGGGGCCGTGCTCGCCCACGACGGCGGCCACGAGGGCCCCGGCGGTGGGGTTGCGGTAGACGTCCTGGACGGTCACGGCCGGGTGGCGCAGGCGCAGGCGGGCCACGAGCTGGGCCGCGGCGAGCGAGCCGCCGCCGGCCTCGAAGAAGTCGGTGTCGGCGTCCTTGGGGGGCGCGCCGAGCACGTCCGCCCACTGGCGCAGCACCCAGCCGTCGGCGGTGTCCTCGTCCGGCGGGGGCGCGTCCTCGTCCACCTCGGCGCCGGGCAGGGGCCACGGCAGCGCGTGGCGGTCCACCTTGCCGGAGGTCTTCGTGGGCAGGGAGTCCACGACGGCCAGCCGGGGCACGAGGGCGGCCGGCAGCTCCGTCGCGAGGTGCTCGCGGGCCATGTGCAGGTCGAGCCCGGCGTCGGGGTCCGCGGGCACGAGATAGCCGACGAGGATCTGGTGGCCCGCCGGGGTGGTCTGCACGGCCGCGGCGCCGCCGTGGACGCCGGGCAGGGCCTGGAGGGCCGCGTCCACCTCGCCGAGCTCGATGCGCCGGCCGCCGAGCTTCACCTGGTCGTCGGCGCGGCCGACGAACAGCAGGCCCTCCGGCTCGAAGACCACGAGGTCGCCGGAGCGGTAGGCGCGCTCCCAGCCGAGGGAGGGCATGGGGGCGTACTTCTCGGCGTCCTTGGCCGGGTCGAGGTAGCGGGCCAGGCCGACGCCGCCGATGATCAGCTCGCCCGTCTCGCCCTCGGCCACGGGCAGCGTGGTCTGCGGATCGACGACGGCCAGGTCCCAGCCGTCCAGGGGCAGGCCGATGCGGACCGGGTCGAGACCGGTGAGCGGGGCCGCGCACGCGACGACGGTGGCTTCCGTGGGGCCGTAGGTGTTCCAGACCTCGCGGCCGTCCTCCGCCAGGCGCGCGGCGAGCTCGGGCGGGCAGGCCTCGCCGCCGAAGATCAGCAGCCGGACGTTGTCCATGGCCTCGGTGGGCCACATCGCGGCGAGGGTCGGCACGGTGGACACGGCGGTGATGCGCCGCTCGGCGAGCCACGGGCCGAGGTCCATGCCGGAGCGCACGAGCGAGCGGGGGGCCGGGACCAGGCATGCACCGTGTCGCCAGGCGAGCCACATCTCCTCGCACGAGGCGTCGAACGCGACGGACAGTCCCGCCAGCACGCGGTCGCCCGGGGCGAGCGGATCGTCCGCCAGGAAGATCCGCGCCTCGGCGTCCACGAAGGCCGCGGCCGAGCGGTGGCTCACCGCCACGCCCTTGGGGGTGCCCGTCGAGCCCGAGGTGAAGATGATCCACGCGTCGTCCTCGAGCCCGGGGGCGCGGGCCTCGGCGGCCGGGTCCACGGTGTGCTCGGGGTGCGGGGCGTAGACCCGCTCGTCGGTGAGGACGCCGGCCACCTTCGCCTCGCCGAACACGAGACGGGCGCGCTCCTCCGGATCGTCCGCGTCCACGGGGACGTAGGCCGCGCCGGCGGCGAGCACGCCGAGGATCGAGACGTACAGCGCGGCCGTGCCCGAGGCGATCCGCACGCCGACCCGGTCTCCCGCCCGCACGCCGGCGGCCCACAGGTGGCGGGCGGTCTCGTCGACGCGCTCCCGCAGCTCCGCGTACGTCAGCGGCTCGACGCCGTCGTCCAGGGCGGTCGCGTCCGGGTGCTCGCGCGCCGTGGCGTCGAAGAGCTCGACGAGCGTCCGGGCGGGCGGGGTGCGCTCGGAGCCGGGCAGCTGCGGCCGATGCGGCGCGCCCGCGGGGTCGAGGGGGGGTGGGCGCGGCGGACGAAAGGGACACAGGGGCCTCCGGGGGTGTGAGCGGCAAACCGAGGGTCGGACGCGGACCAGGCCGCAGCGGGACATTCTATGCCCCGCCCGCGGCCGCGCGGGGCGCCCGGAAGGCACCGGGCGGGTCCGGTTCAGGAGAGGGTGAGCAGTACCTTGCCCGTCGTCGACCGGGACTCGAGGGCGGCGTGCGCGGCGGCCGCGTCCGCGAGCGGGAAGCGCTCGCCGATCCGTACGTCGAGCTCGCCGGAGGCCCACGCCCCGAACACCTCTCCACCACGCCAGCGGGTCTCCTCGCCCGTGCGCGTGTAGTGCACCAGCGAGGGCCGGGTGACGTACAGCGCGCCGGCCGCGTTGAGCCGCTGCAGGTCGAAGGGGGGCACCTGCCCGGAGGCCCCGCCGAAGAGCACGAGCGTGCCGCGCACGCGCAGCACCTCGAGCGAGGTGTCGAAGGTGTCCTTCCCCACGCCGTCGAACACGGCGTGCGCGCCCTCGCCGTCGGTCAGCTCGGCCACCGTGGCGGCGAGGTCCGGGTAGTCCACCGCGGCGACGGCGCCCGCGCCCCGGGACAGCTCCCGCTTCTCCTCCGTGGACGCCGTGGTGACCACGCGGGCGCCGCGGGCCGTCGCGAGCTGGGTGAGCAGGAGCCCCACGCCGCCGGCACCGGCCGTCACGACCACCGTGTGGCCCTCCTCCACCGGGAAGGTGGACCGGCAGAGGTAGTGGGCCGTCATGCCCTGCAGCGGAAGGGCGGCGGCCTCGGCCAGGTCGATGCCCTCCGGGACGGCGAGGAGACGATCCGCGGGGGCGGTGAAGTGCTCGGCGTACGCACCGGTGGCCGTCGCGGTGGCGACACGGGCCCCCAGGAGCGCGGCGTCCACGCCCTCGCCGAGCGCGACGACCTCGCCGGAGCCCTCCGTGCCGGGGGTGAAGGGCAGGTCCATCGCGTAGACCCCGGAGCGCTGGTACGTCTCGATGAAGTTCAGGCCCGCCGCGGCGGTCCGCACCAGCACGTGCCCCGGTGCGGGGGAGGGCACCTCCGTCTCGGTCCACTGCAGGACCTCGGGGCCGCCCGTGGCGGACACGACGACGGCGTGGTGGGTGCGGGGGACGGCGGGGGTGTTCGCAGTGGTCATGGCCCCACTCTAGGAGCGGGCCCGGACATCCGGCCCGTCCCGGGGGACCCGAGTAAACGCATAGATATTCCGTGCAACGCATATCTACGCTAGGATGGGGCCATGACCCACACCGTCGCCGTCTCCGGAGCCAGCGGCTACGCCGGGGGAGAGGCCCTGCGCCTGCTCGCCGGCCACCCGTCCGTCACCGTCGGAGCCATCACGGCCCACTCGAACGCGGGGGAGCGCCTCGGCGCCCTCCAGCCGCACCTGCACGCCCTGGCGGACCGCGTCCTCGCCGAGACCACCGCGGACGTCCTCGCCGGTCACGACGTCGTGATCCTCGCGCTGCCCCACGGGGCCTCCGGGGCGCTCGCGGCCGAGATCGCCGAGCGCTCCCCGGACACCCTGGTGATCGACGCGGGCGCCGACCACCGCCTCGAGTCCGCCGCGGACTGGGAGGCCTTCTACGGCACCGCGCACGCCGGGACCTGGCCCTACGGCCTGCCCGAGCTGCCCGGTCAGCGCGAGCGACTCGCCGGCACCCGCCGCATCGCCGTCCCCGGGTGCTACCCGACCACCTCGATCCTCGCCCTCGCGCCCGGCTTCGCCGCGGGGCTGCTCGAGCCGCAGGACGTGGTGATCGTCGCCGCCTCGGGCACCTCCGGGGCGGGCAAGGCGCTCAAGCCGCACCTGCTCGGCGCCGAGGTCATGGGCGGGATGCGCCCGTACGGCGTCGGCGGCGGGCACCGGCACACCCCGGAGATCGAGCAGGGTCTGGCCCAGGCGGCCGGCGAGCCGGTCCGCGTCTCCTTCACGCCCACGCTCGCGCCGATGTCGCGCGGCATCCTCGCGACGGCCACGGCGCGGCTGCGCCCCGGCGTCGCCGCCGCGGACGTGCGCGCCGCATGGGCCGCGGCCTACGGCGGCGAACGCTTCGTGCACCTGCTCCCCGAGGGGCAGTGGCCCACCACGAAGGCGGTCCTCGGCTCCAACCACGTGCAGCTGCAGCTCGCCGTGGACGAGCGGGCCGGCCGCGTGATCGTCTGCGCGGCGCTCGACAACCTCACCAAGGGCACGGCCGGCGGCGCCGTGCAGTCCATGAACATCGCCCTGGGCCTGCCGGAGCAGGCGGGGCTCGAACAGCAGGGGGTCGCACCGTGAGCGTCACCGCGGCACAGGGGTTCCGGGCGGCCGGCGTCACCGCGGGGCTGAAGGCCTCGGGCACGCCCGACGTCGCCGTCGTCGTCAACGAGGGCCCGCGCCGCGCGGCGGCCGCCGTCCTCACCGAGAACCGGGTGGCGGCCGCCCCCGTGGTCTGGACCCGCCGCGCCGTGCGGGACGGCCGCGCGACCGCGGTCGTCCTGAACTCCGGCGGGGCGAACGCGGCCACCGGCGCCGAGGGCCTCGCGGACGCCCGTCGCACCGCCGAGCACGCGGCCGCGGCCCTCGCGACCGCCGCCGACGACGTGCTCGTCTGCTCGACCGGCCTCATCGGCGAACGCCTGCCGATGGACACCCTCACCGCGGGCGTGTCCGAGGCGGTCGCCGCCCTCAGTCCGGACGGCGGCGAGGACGCCGCCGTCGCGATCAAGACCACGGACACCGTGGCCAAGACCGCCGTGGCCCGCGGCGCGGGCTTCACCGTGGGCGGCATGGCCAAGGGGGCGGGCATGCTGGCACCCGGCATGGCCACCATGCTCAGCGTCATCACCACGGACGCCGACGTCCCCGCCCCCGCCCTCGACGCGGCCCTGCGCGAGGCCGTGCGCGCCACCTTCAACCGGGTCGACTCGGACGGGTGCATGTCCACCAACGACACCGTGATCCTGCTGGCCTCGGGCGCGTCCGGGACCGCGCCCGAGCCCGAGGCGTTCGCCGCGGCCCTCCACGAGGTCTGCGCGGACCTGTCCCGCCAGCTCGTCGCCGACGCCGAGGGCGCCCGGCACGACATCGCCGTGCGCGTGGTCCACGCCGAGACCGAGGAAGCGGCCGAGGCCGTCGCCCGCGCCGTCGGCCGCTCCAACCTGTTCAAGACCGCGATCTTCGGCCAGGACCCGAACTGGGGACGCGTGATCGCCGCCGTCGGCACGGTCCCGGAGTCGGTCGCCGCCTTCGACCCGTACGCCCTCGACGTGCGCTTCAACGGCGTCCAGGTGTGCCGCGCCTCCGGTGTGGGGGAGGACCGCTCCCGCGTGGACCTGACGGCCCGCGAGGTGCTCGTCGAGGTCGACCTGCACGCCGGCGACGCCGAGGCCACGGTCTGGACCAACGACCTGACGCACGACTACGTCCACGAGAACTCCGCCTACTCCACGTGAGGACCCCCAGCATGAGCCCGCACACCGACCCGGCCACGGCGGCCGCACCCGTCCTGTCCACCGCGGACCGGCTCGACCGCGCCGAGTCCAAGGCGGAGGTCCTCGTCGAGGCCCTGCCCTGGATCCGGCGGTTCGCCGGCACCGTCATGGTCGTCAAGTACGGCGGCAACGCCATGGTGTCGGAGGAGCTGCGCCGGGCGTTCGCCGAGGACATCGTGTTCCTGCACCACGTGGGGGTCCACCCCGTGGTGGTGCACGGCGGCGGCCCGCAGATCAACGCGATGCTCGACCGCCTCGGCATCGCGTCCGAGTTCCGCGGCGGCCTGCGCGTGACCACCGAGGAGGCCATGGACGTGGTCCGCATGGTGCTCACGGGACAGGTGGGCCGCGAGCTGGTCGGCCTCGTGAACTCCCACGGCCCGTACGCCGTCGGCTTCTCCGGCGAGGACGCGGGGCTGCTGCGCGCCCGCCGCACGGGCGCCGTCGTGGACGGGCAGGAGGTGGACCTCGGCCTCGTGGGCGAGGTCACCGGCGTCGACCCGACCGCGATCCTCGACGTGATCGAGTCCGGGCGGATCCCCGTGGTCTCGTCGGTCGCCCCCGAGATCGACGACGACGGCCAGCCCACCGGGCAGGTCCTCAACGTCAATGCGGACACCGCCGCCGCGGCCCTGGCCGCCGCCCTCGGCGCCGCGAAGCTCGTGCTGCTCACCGACGTCGAGGGCCTCTACGCGGACTGGCCGGACCGGGACTCCCTCATCAGCTCGCTCACCGCCGCCCAGCTGCGTGCGCTGCTGCCCTCCCTGGCCTCCGGGATGATCCCGAAGATGGCCGCGTGCCTGGCGGCCGTCGACGCCGGCGTGCAGCGCGCCCACGTCGTGGACGGCCGCCGCCCCCACTCGATGCTGCTGGAGGTCTTCACCTCCGCGGGCGTCGGCACCCAGGTGGTGCCCGACGCCGAACCCACCGCCCCGACCACCCCCGAGGAGGACGCATGAGCACCGACCAGTCCGCGCTGCTGGAGCGCTACCACGCCGCCCTGACCGGCGTCTTCGGCCGCCCCACCCGCGTGCTCGTGCGCGGCGAGGGGGTCCACGTGTGGGACGCCGACGGCCGGCGCTACACGGACCTGCTGGCCGGCATCGCCGTGAATGCGCTCGGCCACGGCCACCCGGCGCTGGTGCGGGCCGTGTCCGAGCAGATCGCCACGCTCGGCCACGTGTCCAACCTCTTCACGTCCGAGCCGCAGATCCGCCTGGCCGAGCGCCTGCTGGAACTGGCCGGCGTGCCCGCGGGCTCCACCGTGTTCTTCGCGAACTCCGGCACGGAGGCCAACGAGGCCGCGTTCAAGCTCGCCCGCCGCCACGGTGCGGACGACCCGTCCGGCCGCCGGACGCGGGTGATCGCGCTCGAGCGGGCCTTCCACGGCCGCACGATGGGCGCCCTCGCGCTCACGCACAAGGAGGCCTACCGGGCGCCCTTCGAGCCGCTGCCCGGCGGCGTGGAGCACGTGCCGGGCGGGGACGCCGCAGCCCTGCGGGCGGCCCTGGCCCCGGACGACGACGGCGCCACCGTCGCCGCCGTCATCCTCGAGCCGGTCCAGGGCGAGGCCGGCGTGCACGGCTGGCCGGCCGGCTACCTGGCCGAGGTGCGGGCCGCGACCCGCGAGGCCGGCGCCCTGATGATCCTCGACGAGGTGCAGTCCGGCGTGGGCCGCACCGGCACGTGGTTCGGCTTCCAGAACCCGGCCGTCACCGGTGCGGCAGAGCCGGTGGTGCCCGACGCCTTCACCCTGGCGAAGGGACTGGGCGGCGGCGTGCCGATCGGGGCGCTCGTGTGCGTCGGCCCCGCCGTCTCCAGGCTGCTCACCGCCGGCCAGCACGGCACCACGTTCGGCGGCAACCCCCTGGCCACCGCCGCGGGCCTGGCCGTGCTCCAGACCGTCGAGGACGAGGGCCTGCTCGGCCACGTCCGCGCCGCGGGCGAGGCCGTGGCCGCCCTGCTGGAGGACCTGCCCGAGGTGGCCGCGGTGCGCGGTCACGGCCTGTGGATCGGCGTCGACCTGGCCGACCCCGCGGGACCGGTCCCGGCCGGCGGGCTGGCCCCCGCCGTCGTCGCCGCCGGCCTCGAGGCGGGCTGGATCCTCAACGCCACCGGCCCGTCCACCCTGCGCCTGGCCCCGCCGCTCACCGTGCCCGTGGCCGAGCTCGAGCGCTTCGCCGCCGCCCTGCCCGGGCTCGTGGCCGCCGCCCTGACCCCCGCCGAAGGAGACCGCCCATGACCCCCGCCACCGCCGTCCGCCACTTCCTGGTGGACACGGACCTCACCCCGGCCGAGCAGGCCGAGGTGCTCGACCTCGCCGCGCAGATGAAGGCCGACCGGTTCCGGCACCGCCCGCTGGCCGGGCCCCGGACCGGCATCGTGTTCTTCGACAAGACCTCCACGCGCACCCGCGTCTCGTTCGCGGCCGGCATCGCCGAGCTCGGCGGGACGCCCTTGATCGTGAACCCGGGGGAGTCGCAGCTGGGCCACAAGGAGTCCGTGGCGGACACGGCCCGCGTGCTGGAGCGGATGGTCGGCGTCATCGTCTGGCGCACGTTCGCGCAGGCCGGTCTCGAGGAGATGGCCGCCCATTCCTCGGTGCCCGTGGTCAATGCGCTCAGCGACGACTACCACCCCTGTCAGATCCTCGCCGACCTGCTGACGGTGCGCGAGCACCTCGGCGGCACGGCGGGCCGCACTCTGACGTATCTGGGGGACGCGGCGAACAACATGGCCCACTCGTATCTGCTCGGCTGCGCGACGGCCGGCATGCACGTGCGGGTCGCCGGCCCCGAGGGGCACCTGCCTGCCGAGGACGTCGTGGCCGCCGCCCGACGGCGGGCGGCGGAGACGGGCGGTTCCGTCCTCGTCACGACGGACGCGGCCGAGGCCCTGGCGGGCGCGGACGTCGTCGTGACCGACACGTGGGTGTCCATGGGCCAGGAGGAGGAGAAGGAGGCCCGCCTGGCGCTGTTCCGGGACTACCAGGTGGACGCCGCCGCGATGGCGCGGGCGGCCGACGACGCGATCTTCCTGCACTGCCTGCCCGCGTACCGGGGCTACGAGGTCACGGCCGAGGTGATCGACGGGCCGCGGTCCGTGGTGTTCGACGAGGCCGAGAACCGGCTGCACGCGCAGAAGGCGCTCATCGCCTGGCTGCTGTACCGCTCCGGCCTGGCCGAGGAGCCGCGCTGATGGCCGCCCCCACGACGAAGATCGCCCGTCAGGCCGCGATCCGGGAGATCCTGGCCACCCGGGGCATCCGCTCCCAGGCCGAACTCTCGGACGCCCTGGGCGATCGCGGGCTGTCCGTCACCCAGGGCACGCTCTCGCGGGACCTGGTGGACCTCGGCGCGGTGCGGACGCGCGGGCCGGCCGGCATGGTCTACGCCCTTCCGGCGGAGGGCGACGACGCCGCCGTGCCGGGCCGCGGCTCGGACGCGCAGCTGAATCGCCTGGCGAGCATGGCCCGCGAGCTGCTCGTCTCCGCCGAGCCCACCGCGAACCTCGTGGTCCTGCGCACGCCCCCGGGCGCGGCGCAGTTCCTGGCCAGCGTGATCGACCAGGCGCGCGTGGAGCACGTGATGGGCACGATCGCCGGCGACGACACCATCCTCCTCATCACCACGGGGACCACGTCCGCCCCGGCCGTCGCGGCCCACCTGCTGGGTCTGGCGGGCTAACCGACCCGTCCGGCCCCGCCCGCGCGGGTGACGGGCACCAGGCACGAGGAAGGCCCCCGCCGACGGCGGGGGCCTTCCTCGTGTGGTACCGGTCCGGGGGACCGGTCAGGCGTCTCAGGCCTGCGGCAGGACGAGCTCCTGGCCGACGTAGATCACGGCGGCGTCGGAGACGGCGCCCTTGTTGGCCTCGTAGAGGGCGGTCCAGCCACCCTCCACCTCGTACTCGTTGGCGAGCTTCCAGAGGGAGTCACCGGACTTGACGACGATGGTCTCGGCCTCGGCGACGACGGCCTGCTCCGCGGCAGCGGCCTGCTCAGCGGCGGCAGCCTTCTGAGCGGCGGCCTTCTCCGCGGCGGCGGCACGCTGGGCAGCGGCCTTGTCGGCGGCGGCCTGCTCGGCAGCAGCCTGCTCGGCGGCCCAGCGCTCGGCGGCGGCCTGGTCGGCAGCAGCCTGCTCGGCGGCCCAGCGCTCGGCGGCGGCCTGGTCGGCAGCAGCCTGCTCGGCGGCCCAGCGCTCGGCGGCGGCCTGGTCGGCAGCAGCCTGCTCAGCAGCGGCCTGCTCAGCAGCAGCCTCGTCGGCGGCGGACTGGCGCTGCACGGTGGCGGTGCGCTCCACGGCGACCGGGGCGGCCTCGGTGGCGTCCACGTCACCGGCGTCCGCGTCAGCCTGGGTCAGGCCCAGCTTCTGCGAGCACAGCGGCCAGGCGCCCCAGCCCTGCAGGTCCTGGAGGATCTCGGCGCGCTTGATCTGCTCGGCCTTGGAGGCCTGGTGCGGGTAGCCCTCGCCGCCGACGGCCTGCCAGGAGGACAGGGTGAACTGCACGCCGCCGTAGAAGCCGTTGCCGGTGTTGATGTCCCAGGTGCCGTTGGACTCGCACTCGGCGAGGCGGTCCCAGGTGTCCACGGTGGCGGCCTGGGCCAGGGCGGAGAAGCCCACGGCGGCGGCGCCGGCGAGGGTCATGCCCGCAACGATCGAGGCGGTGGCACGGCGGGAGCGGGTGGCGGAAGTGGTGAAGAGAGTCATGGTGTCCATGGCGAGTCCTCGCTGATCGGTGGCCGAGGCACACCGGGGTCGTCCTTCTCCTTGGTCGGGTCATGCCCTCCGTCGGTTCGAGACGACCCAGCAGCGGGCGACCGTCGGAGGGGGTTCGATGTCGTGGCCTCCCCGTCCCCGACCTCTCGGTCAGATCACGGTTCGATCACGAATCGGCTACGGAAGAGTCAACGACGGGAGCCCCCCTCGCGTCAAATCATGGGTCGACGGATTCTTGCCCGTCTGTCTGAAATTTGAGAACGGGTGACGAATCGATCCCTAGAGTCGTGGGCGCGTGGATGAAATGCACGCTACTGGTCGGATTTGCTGTCATGGTGTCTGATCCGCCGGTGTGGACAACCTCCGTCACAGGGGCATGGGCGAAGGTCACGATCGACGGCCGAGGCCGTGACCTGAGTCGCGTTCGACCCGGGATTCGAGGGCGGAGCGATGGTCGCCCGTGGCCGTCGCTGTCGGCGCAGAGGGGCTGCACAGGGGCCATCGGGAGCTGATATTCCGTCAGTTGCATATTTATTCAAGATCCGGGTAGGATCGCCACCGAGCACGCCTCCGACGGCCACGTGCCGCGCTCGGAGACCCCCCTATATAAAGAGGAGAAAACGTGAAGGAACGCATCATCCTTGCCTACTCGGGCGGCCTGGACACCTCCGTGGCCATCGGCTGGATCGCCGAGGCCACGGGCGCCGAGGTCGTCGCCGTCGCGGTCGACGTGGGCCAGGGGGGCGAGTCCCTCGAGACGATCCGCCAGCGCGCCCTGGACTGCGGCGCCGTCGAGGCCTACGTCGCCGACGCGCGTGACGAGTTCGCCGAGCAGTACTGCATGCCCACGCTCAAGGCCAACGCCCTCTACATGGACGCCTACCCGCTGGTCTCCGCGATCTCGCGCCCGGTGATCTCCCGCCACCTGGTCGCGGCGGCCCGCCAGTTCGGCGCCTCGACGGTGGCGCACGGCTGCACCGGCAAGGGCAACGACCAGGTCCGCTTCGAGGTCTCCATCCAGACCCTCGGCCCCGACCTGAAGTGCATCGCGCCGGTGCGCGACCTCGCCCTGACCCGTGAGAAGGCCATCGAGTACGCCGAGCGCAACGACCTGCCGATCGTCACCACCAAGAAGAACCCGTTCTCGATCGACCAGAACGTGTGGGGCCGCGCCGTCGAGACCGGCTTCCTCGAGGACATCTGGAACGGCCCCACGAAGGACGTCTACGACTACACGGACGACCCCGCCTTCCCGCCGGCGCCGGACGTGGTCACGATCGCCTTCGAGCGCGGCGTCCCCACGGCCCTCGACGGTCGCGCGCTGAGCCCGCTGGAGATCATCGAGGAGCTCAACCGCCGGGCCGGTGCCCAGGGCGTGGGCCGGATCGACATCGTCGAGGACCGCCTCGTGGGCATCAAGTCCCGTGAGATCTACGAGGCACCGGGCGCCATGGCGCTGATCGCGGCCCACCGTGAGCTCGAGAACGTCACCCTGGAGCGGGAACAGGCGCGCTTCAAGAAGCATGTGGACCAGCGTTGGACCGAGCTGGTCTACGACGGCCAGTGGTACTCCCCGCTGAAGCGGAACCTGGACACGTTCATCGACGCGACCCAGGAGCACGTCAACGGTGAGATCCGCCTGGAGCTCCACGGCGGCCGTGCCACGGTGCAGGGTCGCCGGTCCGAGACCGGCCTGTACGACTTCAACCTCGCCACGTACGACGAGGGCGACTCGTTCGACCAGTCCTCGGCCCGCGGGTTCATCGACATCTTCGGCCTGTCCGCGAAGACGGCCTCGGAGCGCGAGCAGCGCCTGCGCGGCGGCGACGACCTCCAGGACGTCGCCCGCCTGTCCAACGACTGACCCCGCACGCCCCGCGCACGACGGCGGCCCGCCCGCGCCCGGGCCGGCCGCCGTCGGCCTGTCACCGACCTCGAGGAGACCTTCGATGACCGAGAACACCGACGCCCGCCACGGGACCAACGAGGGCGCCCTGTGGGGCGGCCGCTTCGCCGGCGGCCCTTCCGAGGCGCTCGCCGCGCTCAGCAAGTCCACGCACTTCGACTGGCGCCTGGCGCCCTATGACATCGCCGGCTCCCGTGCCCACGCCCGGGTGCTGCACACCGCCGGTCTGCTCAGTGCGGACGACCTGGACGGGATGATCGCGGCCCTCGACCGGCTCGAGGCGGACGTGCGTTCCGGTGCCTACACCCCGGCGGCGTCCGATGAGGACGTGCACGGCTCGCTCGAGCGCGGCCTCATCGAGCGGGCCGGTCCCGAGCTCGGCGGCCGCCTGCGGGCCGGCCGATCCCGCAACGACCAGGTCGCCACCCTCGGCCGGATGTTCCTGCGCGACCACGCCCGCATCATCGCGCGGGGCGTGATCGCCACGGTGGACGCGCTGCTCGATCAGGCGCGGGCGCACCCGTACGCGCCGATGCCGGGCCGCACCCACCTGCAGCACGCGCAGCCCGTCCTGCTCTCGCACCACCTGCTCGCGCACGCCTGGGCGTTCGCGCGGGACCTGCAGCGGCTCGTGGACTGGGACGCGCGCGCGGCCGTCTCGCCGTACGGCTCCGGGGCCCTGGCCGGCTCCTCCCTGGGTCTGGACCCGAACGCCGTGGCCACCGAGCTCGGCTTCGAGTCGGCCGTGTGGAACTCGATCGACGGCACCGCCGCCCGCGACGTGTACGCGGAGTTCGCGTGGGTCGCCGCGATGGTCGGCGTCGACCTGTCCCGCATCTCGGAGGAGGTCATCTTCTGGGCCACCAAGGAGGCGGGCTTCGTGACGCTGCACGACGCGTACTCCACGGGGTCCTCGATCATGCCGCAGAAGAAGAACCCGGACGTCGCCGAGCTGGCCCGCGGCAAGTCCGGCCGCCTCATCGGCGACCTCACGGGGCTGCTGGCCACGCTCAAGGGCATGCCGCTGGCCTACAACCGCGACCTGCAGGAGGACAAGGAGCCCGTCTTCGACGCCGCGGACACCCTCGAGCTGCTGCTGCCCGCCGTCTCCGGGATGATCGCCACCCTCGAGTTCCAGACGGAGCGCATGGCGGAGCTGGCCCCGCAGGGCTTCGCGCTGGCCACCGACGTCGCCGAGTGGCTCGTCCGCCAGGGGGTCCCGTTCCGCGAGGCCCACGAGCTGTCGGGCGAGGCCGTGAAGGCGGCCGAGGCCCGGGGCGTGGAGCTGTGGGACCTCACGGACGACGAGTACGCGGCCATCTCGCCGGCGCTGACCCCGCAGGTCCGCGAGGTGCTCAGCACGGAGGGCTCGCTCGCCTCTCGCGACGCCCAGGGCGGGACCGCGCCGACGGCCGTCGCGGCGCAGATCGGGGCGCTCGAGGACGCCCTGGCGCCGCTGCGCCGCTGGGCCGACACGCCGGGCTCCGTCGTCGACGCCCGCTGACGCGGTCGCCCGGCCGAGGCGGCGCCGACCGGGCCGGACGCGGCGGCGCCCCCAGGGCACCGCCGCGTCACCCGCCGTTCACCGCGGTCGGCGTAGCATGGGTGGTCACTTTTCCGCCGGGCGGGCCGCAGCGTGGTCCGCCCCTCACCGCACCGCGAGGGCCCCCGATGACCGATACCGTGTCCGTCCGCCAGTCCGAGCTCGACCTCGAGCGGGGTCGGGTCGCCGAGCGGTACGCCCGCCTCGACGCCCTGCGTGAGGAGAAGGAGCGCCAGCTCGCGGCCGTGCGCCGGACCGGCCCGCAGGGGTCGCTGCAGAACCACTCCGAGCGCGACGCCTTCGCCAGCCTCTACGAGGACCGACTCGCCCAGCTCTACGCCGTGGACGACCGCCTCGTCTTCGGCCGGCTCGACCTCGACGCCGAGCGGGAGGGTGGGGCCGACGAGCAGCGGTACATCGGGCGCATCGGCCTCACCACCGAGGACCACGAGCGCCTCCTCGTCGACTGGCGCGCGGCCGAGGCCGGCGCCTTCTACCAGGCGACGGCGGCCCACCGGGGCCGCGTGCGCCGTCGTCGTCACCTGATGCTGCGGGGGCGCGAGGTGCGCGACCTCGAGGACGACATCCTGGACCCGACGCTGCTGGGCGAGGACGGCGTGCGCGCCGATGCCCAGGGTGCGCTGCTGGCCGCCGTCACCGCCCGACGCACGGGACGGATGGGGGACATCGTCGCCACGATCCAGGCGGAGCAGGACGAGGTGATCCGCGCGCCCCTGCCCGGGGCGGTCGTGGTGCAGGGCGGGCCCGGCACGGGGAAGACCGCCGTCGCCCTGCACCGCGCCGCCTACCTGCTGTACACCCACCGGGAGCGCCTCGCGCGCTCGGGCGTGCTGATCGTCGGCCCGTCGACCGCGTTCATGCGGTACATCGAGCGGGTGCTGCCCTCGCTGGGCGAGACCGGTGTCGTGATGTCCTCGCTGGGGACGCTGATGCCGGGTGTGCGGGCCGTCCCGGAGCGGGACCTCGACGCGGCGGCGGTGAAGGGCCGGCTGGACATGGTGGACGCCGTCGCCCACGCGGTCGCGCAGCGCCAGCGCCTGCTCGTCGAGCCGCGGCGCCTGATGATCGACGGCACGGCCGTCAAGCTCAAGCCGGCCATGGTCCGGCGCGCCCGGGACAAGGCACGGGCCACCCGCAAGCCCCACAACGAGGCCCGGGTGACGTTCGTGAAGATCCTCGTCCGCGAGCTCGCGGAGAAGCTGCGCAAGAAGCTGGAGAAGTCCTCGGGCACCCCGGTGCAGCGTGACCTCCTGCTCGAGGACGTGCGCACCTCGCGCGACGTGCGCATCGCGCTCAACCTCTGCTGGATGCCGCTGACGCCGGAGAAGCTCATCGGCGACCTCCTCACCCGGGAGGACCTGCTCCGGGCGGCCGCCCCGTGGCTGTCCGACGTCGAGGTCGGCGCGCTCCTGCGCCCGGCCGACGCCCCCTGGACCGAGGCCGACGTGCCCCTGCTGGACGAGGCGGCCGAGCTGCTCGGACGCCTCGAGACCCCGGGCCGGGGCGGTGAGTTCGCGGCCCAGCACGAGCGCAACCTCGAGAACGCCAGGGCGTCCCTGGAGAACATGCACCAGACGCTCGCGGACCTGGGCGTCGACGGCGTCGTGGACGCCGAGCAGCTGGCCGCGGCCAATGAGGCACGCGGGGTGCGACGGACCACCGCTGAGACCGCGGCCCACGACCGCACCTGGACGTACGGGCACGTGGTGGTGGACGAGGCTCAGGAGCTCTCTCCGATGCAGTGGCGCCTGCTGGCGCGCCGCTGCCCGATGAAGTCGTTCACCATCGTGGGGGACATCGCGCAGTCCTCCCGTCGTGACGCGGCCGGCTCGTGGGCGTCCGTCCTCGCCCCGGAGTTCGGGGACCGCTGGCGCCTGGAAGAGCTGACCGTGAACTACCGCTCGCCCGCGCGCGTGATGCGCTGGGCCGCGCAGGTCGCACGGGCGGCCGGGCTCGAGGTCTCCCATCCGCGCGCCGTGCGCGAGGGCGACCACCGCCCGCGCCTGGTGACGGAGCCGGGCGGGGACGTCGCGGCCCTGGCCCTCGACGCGGTCGAGGTCGAGCGGGACCGCGTGCCCGAGGCCCTGACCGCCGTGATCGCCCCCGCCGGGCGGACGGGGGAGCTGCTCACGGTCCTCCGGGAGCGGTGGGGGGAGGCGGCCGTGGACACCGCGCCGCTGCCCGGCGTCGAGATCGTCGTCGCCACCCCGTGGGAGACCAAGGGACTGGAGTTCGACACCGTCGTCCTCGTCTCGCCCGAGCGGATCGTGGCCGACGCGCGCGGCGTGGTGGGCGATCTGTACGTGGCGATGACCCGCGCCACCCAGTCGTTGTCCGTCGTCGCCGGGACGGACGCGGCCGCGCTGCCGGCCGGGCTGGCGGACGTCCCGGAGTGAGCCCCGCGGGCGACGTCGCACGTGCGCGGCGTCGCGGAGGCGCGCGGGCGCGTCGCTAGGCTGGGGGCTATGGCACCCCAGAACGAGGAGCGCGCGGCCCGACTGCGCGCACAGGCGAACGACCCGAGCTTCGAGAACGTCTGGCAGGAGCTGCGCTGGCGCGGGCTCGTGCACGTCTCGACGGACGAGGCCGCGCTGGAACAGGCGCTGGCCGGGGAGCCCGTCTCGTATTACTGCGGCTTCGACCCGACCGCTCCGTCTCTCCACCTGGGACACCTGGTCCAGCTGCTCACCCTGCGCCGCCTGCAGCTCGCCGGCCACCGCCCGTATGCCCTCGTGGGCGGCGCCACCGGCCTCATCGGCGACCCGCGGCAGACCTCGGAGCGCGTCCTGAACTCGCAGGAGACCGTGGCGGCGTGGGTGGAGTCGCTGCGCGCGCAGATCGAGCCGTACCTCTCCTTCGAGGGGGAGAACGCGGCGACCATGGTCAACAACCTGGACTGGACCGCGGGCATGAGCG
Source organism: Micrococcus sp. KRD077 (assembly GCF_017168505.1). NCBI lineage: Bacteria > Bacillati > Actinomycetota > Actinomycetes > Micrococcales > Micrococcaceae > Micrococcus > Micrococcus sp. KRD077. Next base: position 169,557 of record NZ_JABFAZ010000020.1, read on the forward strand.
CGCTGGACTTCCTGCGGGACGTCGGCAAGAACTTCCGCGTCGGCACGATGGTGAAGAAGGAGATCGTGGCCAAGCGCCTGAACTCTGATGAGGGCATCTCCTACACGGAGTTCTCCTACCAGGTGCTGCAGGGCAACGACTTCCTCGAGCTGCACCGCCGGCACGGCGTGACCCTCCAGACCGGCGGCTCCGACCAGTGGGGCAACCTCACCGCCGGCACCGAGCTGATCCGCAAGGTGGAGGGGACCCACGCCCATGCGCTGGGCACGCCGCTGATCACGAACGCGGACGGCACCAAGTTCGGCAAGTCCGAGGGCAACGCCGTCTGGCTCGACGCGGAGATGTGCTCCCCGTACGCCTTCTACCAGTTCTGGCTCAACACGGCGGACGCGGACGTCGTCGACCGACTCAAGGTCTTCACGTTCCTGACCCGCGCGGAGATCGAGGAGTACGCGCAGAAGGTGGCCGACGAGCCGTTCCGCCGGGAAGCCCAGAGGCGCCTGGCGTGGGAGGTCACGGCGCTGGCCCACGGAGAGGAGACGACGACGAAGGTCATCGAGGCCTCCCAGGCGGTGTTCGGAGGCGGCGACCTCACCACGGTGGACCCGGACACGCTGACCGCCGTGCTGGCCGAGCTGCCGCAGGCCGACCGGACCCAGTGGGAGGGGGAGCCGGGCACCGTGACCGCGGTCGAGCTGCTGGTCTCCACCGGGCTGGTCGCCTCGCGCTCCGAGGCGCGTCGGACGGTGCGCGACGGCGGCGCCTCGGTGAACAACGTGCGGGTGACGGATGCCGACCAGGTGTTCACCCGAGACGACGCCTTCGCCGGCCGGCACCTGCTGGTGCGCCGGGGCAAGAAGAACATGGCGGGTGCGGACCTGGGGGAGGCCTGACCACGGCCGCAGACCACCGGTGTCCACCGGGTCGCCAGAAGTGACCGAGGACACGACGGGCGGCGACGGCGGAGGAACCGCCCACGGGAGGAGCACAGGGCCCCGTTCTCCGCAGGATTCTGCGGAGAACGGGGCCCTCCCTCGTGCCCGGACGCCGGGTGTCACCCCTGATTTTGTGTTCGGTGGGATTCGTGTGTAGAGTTCCATCTCGTGCTCAAGACGCCGACCGGGTGACCGGGAGGCGGGGTGAAGAACACAGAATCCGCGGATTCATGCCGAGAATGGCAGGTC
>NZ_JABFAZ010000021.1:0-66801 GCF_017168505.1 Micrococcus sp. KRD077
CACGCAGGCACCCCCCACGTAGACCGTCTCCACCCCACCCGGACGCACGGCGTAGGTCTCATGCCAGATGCCGACCGCGTCCGGGTGCCGCCGGGACGCCCGGTTGAAGGCCCGCCAAGCCGGCAGATGCTCCTGATCCGCGTCGTGGGCGTAGGCGTAGAGGCCCTCCACACTGCGCCAGTACTGGACCACCCAGGGGCCCCTGGCGCCCAGCAGCGTGCTGGCCCCCAGGAAGCCGAGATCCGTCCCCCGCCCTGCGGTGGCGGCGTCCTTGGCGCGATGCAGCTCGGCAAGCATGCGCGGCATGGCGGCCGCCACGGGTGCCCACAGGTCGGGGCGGTGCGGCTTGCGGATCGTCATGCCGATGTGGAAGACGACGAGGCCCTGCGAGGTGTCCAAGGCGTGGGTGGTGGGCATGGTCATGGTGCCTCCTGGGTTCACGACGCCTGGCTGGCGGTACGCGGTGGCGGGGGCCGGGGAGCGCCCTGCCATTGATGGATAGTGCCACTATCCAATATGAGGCTGCGCAGTATCCAGGGCTAGGTGTTCCACTTCATGAGGTTGTTTACAGGAGGTCGAACAGGGTGGGCTCGTGCCCGAGGCCCTCGATCTAAGGAACGTCGAGCACCTTCGGCTGAGGCTGGACCCGGTACGACGTGATCGGAACCCGGCTGGCCGGTGGCTTGTTGCCCAGGCTGCTGTGCGGACGGTCATGGTTGTAGGTGTTCAGGAATGCCGCCAGCGCGGCGGTGCGCTCACCGTCGCTGGCGTAGGCGCGTACGTAGAGCCACTCTTCTGTCGAGATGCAGCGAAGATTTCACAAACGCGCAAATATGTTTCATACGACCACGAGCCACTTAGGTATTGACAGTTGAACCCTGTCCGGGTGCAGCTCGTGGTTCTCCAGTCAGCCCGTGTGCGACGCTGACGCCATGAACCAGCCCTCCATGGCCACCCTGTCTTCGGGAAAAATCACCCTGCGTGACGCCCGTCGCGGGACCACACGGGATGTGGAACTGGAGCCCTTCGAGATGGCCGTGCACCCCCTCCGTGACCGGAGCACCGGACGCCCGCTCACGCCTCTGACATGGTTCGAGACCATCAACCTCTGCAACGAGCTATCCAATGCTGAAGAGCTGCAGCCGGCCTACACGCATGCTGGGGACGGACGCTCCGTCACCTGGAACACGAGCGCTGACGGGTACCGATTGCCCACCGAGGCCGAGTGGGAGTACGCCTGCCGCGCCGGAACGACCTCGCCCACCTACGGGCCGCTTGAAGACATCGCCTGGACCAGCCTCGACCACCTTGAGGGCCCCCAGCCCGTCGGCATGAAGAAAGCCAACCCGCACGGTCTGCACGACATGCTCGGCAACATCTGGGAATGGTGCTGGGACTACGCCGATCCCGCCCGCTACGGCGACTACCGCAGTCTGCGCGGGGGTGGCTGGGCGGATGAACCCTGGAGCGTGCGCGCCTCAGTGCGCCGGGGCAGCGCCCCGGACGCCGTCCTGGAGGACGTGGGACTCCGCCTGGCCCGGGGTCTGGTCGGCAGCCCGGGACAAGCTCAGGGCTGGTCCCATGAGGCAGACAGGCAACGAGCCGCCATCTGCGGGCCGCTTCCCGTGGGGTGGACACCCTTGCGGGAGATCTTCGCCTGAGAAGGGAACCGCCCAGCCTCATTCGGCGGAACGGAGCCGATCCGTCGGCAACGACAACATCACCGTCGCGGTGAGATCCGGCGCCTTGGCCACCGCCCTGTCATCGAGCCGCGGCGCCACTGTGACGGCCTCTCGTGAGAACTCCTGGATGCCCACGGGCACCCATGCGTCACCCTCGGTGCGAAGCAGCCACTGTTCGCCCAACGCCTGCAAACCGACGGTGTCAAGCAGTTCTTCGGCCTCGGTCGACTCCATGGGTTCACCGCATCGCCGACGCAGGAGGTCGTAGGGGATGAAGAGGCCTTCGTCGGTCATCTCGATGTACCCGACGTGCTCGCGGTCATCAGCGCGGAGGTGATCTAAAACAGTGGTCACGGTGACAGCCTAGAGTTGTCGACTCGATACCCCAGCCTGCTCCCCGCCCCAGCACGGCAGGGGCGTCCGGCCAGGCTCCCTCACACACCGGATCCCGCCCCCTCTCCGAACGGTTCACGGCGAGTCGCGTGCAGTCTTTGCTGCATCTCGACAACCCCGAGGGTGACGACGTCCTCCACGGGATCGGCCCGGCCACTGACTGTCCCCGTGCTGCTGCGCCCGCGCGCCTTCACCAGGGTCACCGTCAGAGACCCCTGCCTGGGGTCTCCGGCACCGCGCTTCCCGAGCGTTGACCCCACTCACTGACGGGTCTGGGCGCGAGTCGGTTTCGTACCAGTCTTCGCTGCCTTCGTCGATGCGGCAAGGCAGTCCACGGTTCTGATGAGCCGAGGGGTCACTACTCTCCGACGCGCAGCGCCAGAACCCAGCGGATCGCCCCGCAGCATCGGTGCACCACAAGGCACACCTCGGACGCTCCAACCATTGTTTGCAGCACTTGCGCAATGCAGCTCACACGATCGCCTCCCTCCTTGCGGAATACCTGACATGGGTATACGTTTGACTAGTACACGTACCCGGTAGGGGTACTCCCGACGTACAACCCGACATACAAGGAGGACACCTGATGGCTTCGAACGATTACCAGGTGACGGGCATGACCTGCGGCCACTGCGAGATGTCGATCCGCGAGGAGGTCAGCGAGATCCCCGGCGTCCAGGACATCCAAGTCAGCGCGCAGACCGGCAAGCTCAACGTCACCGCCGAGGGCGAGATCGACGACGCCAAGGTCCTCGCGGCGGTCGAGGAGGCCGGCTACTCGGCGGTGCGCGTCTGATGAAGGCCGGAGGACGGCTCGCGCTCTACGGGGCCGGGTTGGTGGTGGCGTTCGGCGGGGCCTTCGGCCTCGCCGGCGCCGTCATTCCCGATAGCTTCGCAGCAGCATGGGCAGAAGGAAGCGGCGTGAACGCACACGGTGAAGGGCACGGCGACGCTGCGCAGGAAACCGCGGAGCCCGCTCTGAACGGGGTCTCCGCAAGCGCGGACGGCTTCGTGCTCTCTCCGGTCCAGGCCCCCACGGCCGCAGGCGAGGATGGAGACCTGAGCTTCCAGATCCTCGACGAGTCCGGCGAACCGGTGACCGAATACACCACCGCGCACGAGAAGGACCTGCACCTGATCGCCGTGCGCACCGACGGCGCCGGCTTCCAGCACGTGCACCCCGAACTCGACACGAGCACAGGCACCTGGTCGGTGCCGTGGACCTGGGACGAGGCGGGCACCTACCGCGTGTACGCCGACTTCACACCCGCGGGCGAGGAAGCCGAAGGCATCACTCTCACCCGCGCAATCGAGGTCGCGGGCGACTTCACCCCTGTCGAGACCGAGGCGCAGCCCACCGACGAGGTCGACGGATACACCGTCTCCCTCAACGGCGACCTCACTGCGGGCACCTCAAGCGAGCTCACCATCTCGGTCGAGCGTGACGGTCAGCCGGTGACCACGCTGGAGCCTTACCTGGGCGCGTTCGGCCACCTGGTGGCGCTGCGCGAGGGTGACCTCGCCTACCTGCACGTCCACGCCGAGGGCGACCAGCCCCAGGCCGGGGACACGGCCGGACCCGAGATCCGATTCGCAGCGGAGGCCCCGACCGCCGACCGTTACCTGCTCTACCTGGACTTCCAGGTCGACGGGCAGGTGCACACCGCCGAGTTCGTGATCGACGCCGAGCACGGTGACGGCACGAAGACAGACGATTCGCATTCCGACGGCCACTGACCCGCAGGGCCCGGCGTCGCACGAGAGCTGAGAAAGAAGGAAGAGGATGAGCACATCAGCGCCCCCAACGGGTGGGCCGGACATCGAGTTGGAGATCGGCGGGATGACCTGCGCCTCCTGCGCGAACCGGATCGAGAAGAAGCTGAACAAGCTCGATGGCGTCGCGGCCACCGTCAACTACGCCACTGAGAAGGCTAAGGTCACCGTGCCTGCCGGCTACGATCCGTCACTGCTGGTCGCCGAGGTCGAGAAGACCGGGTACACGGCCGCACTGCCCAAGCCCAAGGACACTACGGCGAACATGTCGGAGACCGAGGCCGGGGAGGAGGAAGACAGTGAGCTCACCTCGCTGCGGCATCGGCTGATCGGCGCGATCGTGCTCACTGTTCCCGTGATCGCGATGGCGATGATCCCCGCGCTGCAGTTCACGTATTGGCAGTGGGCCTCACTCGCCCTGGCCGCACCGGTGATCATCTGGGGAGCTTGGCCGTTCCACAAGGCGGCGTGGACGAACCTCAAGCACGGTGCGGCGACGATGGACACGCTCATCTCGATGGGTACCTCCGTCGCGCTGCTGTGGTCGCTCTATGCGCTCTTCCTCGGCACTGCCGGCACTCCCGGCATGACGCACCCCTTCGAGTTCACGATCGCTCCGTCGGATGGCGCGGCGAACATTTATCTCGAAGTCGGCGCGGGCGTGACGATGTTCATCCTCGCCGGCCGCTACTTCGAGAAGCGATCCAAGCGCCAGGCCGGGGCCGCGCTGCGCGCCCTCCTGGAGTTGGGCGCGAAGGAAGTCGCCGTACTCCGCGACGGCGTAGAGGTGAAGATCCCCACCTCTGAGCTGGCGGTCGGCGACGAGTTCATCGTCCGTCCAGGCGAGAAGATCGCCACCGACGGTCTCGTGACCTCCGGCTCCTCCGCGGTGGACGCCTCGATGCTCACCGGCGAGTCCGTGCCGGTCGAGGTCCGCGAGGGCGACTCGGTCACCGGTGCCACCGTCAACGCCGGCGGCCGCCTGGTCGTGCGGGCGACTCGTGTGGGTTCGGACACACAGCTCGCACAGATGGCGAAGCTCGTCGAGGACGCGCAGACCGGCAAGGCCGAGGTGCAGCGTCTGGCCGATCGTATCTCCGGCATCTTCGTGCCGATCGTCATCGTCGTCGCGTTCATCACCCTCGGCGCCTGGCTGGGAGGCGGGTTCCCCGTCGCCGCCGCGTTCACCGCAGCGGTCGCTGTGCTCGTCATCGCCTGCCCCTGCGCGCTGGGTCTGGCGACCCCGACCGCGTTGCTCGTCGGCACCGGGCGCGGTGCGCAGATGGGCGTCCTCATCAAGGGCCCGGAGGTGCTGGAGTCCACTCGCAAGGTCGACACCGTCGTGCTCGATAAGACCGGCACCGTCACCAGCGGCAAGATGACTCTGACCGACGTGATCACTGAGCCCGGTGTGGATCGTACGGAGCTGCTGCGTTTCGCCGGTGCACTGGAAGACTCTTCGGAGCATCCGATTGCGCAGGCGATCGCCAAGGGCGCGACCCAGGAAGTCGGCCAGCTGCCTACTCCAGAGGACTTCGCCAATGTCGAGGGCAAGGGCGTGCAGGGCATCGTCGAGGGGACCCCGGTCGTCGTCGGCCGCGAGTCTCTGCTGGCGGACTGGTCGCAGAAGCTCTCTCCGGAGGTCGCACAGGCGAAGGCCCAGGCCGAGGGCGAGGGCAAGACGGTCGTCGCGATCGGCTGGGACGGTGCTGCGCGCGGCATCCTCGTCGTCGCCGACACCGTCAAGCCCACGAGCGCCGAGGCGATCCGCGGGCTCAAGGAGATCGGCCTGACCCCGGTGCTGCTCACCGGTGACAACGAGGCCGTGGCCCGCCAGATCGCGTCCGAGGTCGGCATCGACGAGGTCATCGCCGAAGTGCTACCCAAGGACAAGGTCGACGTCGTCACTCGCCTCCAGGAAGAGGGCAAGATCGTCGCGATGGTCGGCGACGGCGTCAACGACGCCCCCGCGCTCGCGCAGGCTGATCTGGGCCTGGCGATGGGCACCGGCACGGACGTCGCGATCGAGGCCTCCGACATCACGCTCGTGCGCGGTGACCTGCGGGCCGCCGTCGACGCGATCCGCCTGTCCAGGAAGACCCTGTCGACGATCAAGACCAACCTGTTCTGGGCATTCGCCTACAACACCGCCGCGATCCCGGTCGCTGCGCTCGGCATGCTCAACCCCATGCTCGCAGGTGCGGCGATGGCGTTCTCCAGCGTCTTCGTCGTCGGCAACAGCCTCCGCCTGCGCGGGTTCACGAGCGTCGCCTCGAAGTGACGTACGAGAACCCACCCATCCACACGAATCCAATAACGAAGGAACACCAGAGAATGAGCAGCTGCTGCAGCACGAACGAGACCAACCCGGCCGTGGAGAACGGTGGACGCGAGAACCTTCTTGGCGGGGGCGCCGATGACATGACCACCTGCCCGGTCATGGTCGGCACCCCGGTCAGCAAGAAGACCGCCGAGGCCGCCGGCCTCTACCGCGACTTCGAGGATGAGCGCTACTACTTCTGCTGCGCTGGCTGTGGGCCCGCGTTCGATTCGGACCCAGCCAAGTACGCCGCCAACATGGCGTAATCCACCAGCGTGCGGGGTGCCGCGGCACCGCTGCGGCACCCCGCCACCTGATCGGAGCGAACCGACATGACCACTACGACTCCCACCACCGAAACCCACCTCGACACCTGCCCCGCAGGAGGCGACGGCGACGCGTCCGTCCACGGATACATCAGCGATAAGACGAAGTACCGCAATCGCCTGCGCCGCCTCGAAGGCCAAATCCGCGGCATCGATCGGATGGTCGACGAGGACCGCTACTGCATCGACATCCTCACCCAGATCTCCGCAGTCACCAGGGCACTCGAAAACGTCGCCCTCGGCCTGCTCGACGATCACCTCAAGCATTGCGTCCTCGACGCCGCACTCGCCGGCGGACCAGTCAGCGAGCAGAGGCTCGGCGAGGCGTCCGAGGCCATCGCCCGCCTCGTGCGCTCCTGACGCCGGCGCATCAGTTCGATCACGACCAGCATCCAGGAGTTCTTCTATGACCCCACAGCACGTCCTCATCCTCGGATCGGGAGCAGCCGGGGCCGCAGCCGCCCGCACTCTCGCCTCACGCGACGATGTCCGGGTGACGCTGGTGACCCGCACCGGGGAGACGCCCTATACGCGGATGCTCATCAAGGGAATCGCGTTCGGTCAGACACCGCCGGAGATGATCAAGCTCCCGCTGCCTCAGATCGAGGTCATCGCCGACACCGTGCTCAAAGTCGATACCTCGGCGAAGCAGGCCCAGCTGACCTCCGGCGCACAAGTCTCCTACGACGCGCTCATCGTCGCGACCGGGAGCATGCCCCGCTCCCTGCCCGCTGACGTGTTCGGCGGCGACGACGCCGGACAAGGGCGGGTCACCGCTCTTCACTCCGTGGAGGATGCCCTGGGCATCCGAAAGCTGCTGACCGGACTGGGGCGACCCGCGCGGGTAGCGATCTACGGCGGTGGAATCATCGCAGCCGAGACAGCCTCGTCTCTGCAAGCCGACGGACACATGGTCACGCTGGTCTCCCGCAGTTCAGTTCCCGGCGTCGGAGCGTTTGGGGCGCCCGTGGCTGAGCGCCTCGCCGCCGACCATGCCGCCAAGGTGCAGGCCCGATTCGGTCGCACTCTCCAGCATGTCGACGAAACAGAATCCGGTGTCACCATCACCCTCAACGACGGAAATCCCGTCGTGGCTGACTTCCTTCTCCTCGCGCTCGGCACGACGCCCGCAGCCCCGTCACCGTGGACGAACGGTATCGACGTCGACGATCACCTCCGCGCCGCGGCAGACCACGTCTACGCAGCCGGAGGCGTGGCCACGCACCACGACGAGGCACTGGACGCCTGGCGCATCGACCATTGGGAAGACGCCGCCGCACAGGGTGCGCATGCCGCGCAGGCCGCATTGCACGACCTCGGCATTAGCGACGATCCGGGCGCCTACCTGCCACGCAGCCCTTACATGGCAATGGTCTACGGTCAGATGATCTCCGGAGTCGGGTACACAGCCGGCGCAGACGCCCACCTGGAAGCCGGTGAGGAGTTCATCGTCCGCCACGAGACCGACGGCATCGTCGTCGGCGTCACTGGCATCGACGCAGTCGGCACCGTCTACCAGTGGGGGCAGCAGCTCCACGGCGTGCGGGCATAGGCAATGGCGGGAGACTGTATTAGGCAGATCCCACGGCGGGGCTTCGTGCTCTCGCTGGCAGCGACCATTCTCATGATGGCCGCTGCCAGCGCGCCGTCCTTGTTCTACCCCCAGATCGCCGAACGGCTCGGACTCATCCCCGTCGCCACCACACTCGTGTTCGCGGTCTACACCTTCACCCTCCTGGCCGCGCTGCTCTACCTCGGACCACTCTCCGACCACGTCGGCCGACGTCCGGTCGTGGCCGCCGGTTCTTTGGCGCTGGCGCTGAGCGTGGCCATGTTCTGGTTCGCCGGTAGCCTCGCGGCGCTCCTGGTCGCCCGAGCCTTGCAAGGGCTCGCAGCGGGGCTGCTGATCCCGGCGCTGTCGGCGATGATGATCGACTTCGAGTCCCCGTCACATCGGAACATCGCAGCCCTGTGGAACACGATCGGCCCGATGATTGGCCTTGGGGCCGGGGCTCTCGGTGCTGCACTTCTCCTCGATCTCACCTCCGAACCGACAACTGCCGTCTTCGGGTCGCTCGTGCTTGCCTTCCTCATCGTGGCAACGGTCGTGTGGAGCACACCGGAACTGGCCCCGAAGACCCAGATACGACGTGGCGACCTCCGTCCGCGGTTCACCGTGCCACCGCACCTACGCCGCATGTTCACCGCCGGAGTGCCCGTGATCATCGCCGGGTGGGCGACCAACGGGCTTTTCCTCGCGCTCGGAGCCGACCTCGTCGGCAGTGAGCTTGGGGGCTCCACGCACACCCAAGCTGGGATCGTCCTCTTCGCACTGGCGATCTCCGGAGTCACCGCCTCCTCCGTCCTACAGCGGCGTTCCGCCCGCACCATCAGCCTGTATGCGACCAGTGCCCTGGCGTTCGGCACCGCAGTGAGCATCGGCGCCCTCGCACTCGGTTCCTACCCAGCCTATGTCGCCTCGGTCGCGATCGTCGGTTCCGGGTTCGGCACAGCGTTCCTCGGGGTACTGCGCACACTCATGCCCCACACGGCATCGTCGGAACGCGCCGCCGTGATGGCTGTGATCTACACAGTTGCCTACCTGGCATTCGGCGTGCCCACCATCGTCGCCGGATTGCTCGTGCCGGTGCTCACCCTGTCGGGGACGATGACGATCCTCGGTGCGATCATCATCGCCCTCAGCCTCGTCGCCACCGTCCTGCGCCTGCGCATCCCGCACCCGGCCGCAGGCCCGGCAGAGACTGACGACTTCCCCGAGCCTCCCACCGGCTCTCACCGCCGATCCGCACCCGACCGAGAGGAGCAGCCATGACCTACGTGATCGCGCTTCCCTGCGTGGACGTCAAGGACCGCGCCTGCATCGACGAATGTCCTGTCGACTGCATCTACGAGGGCGAACGCTCGCTCTACATCCACCCCGACGAATGCGTCGACTGCGGAGCCTGCGAACCGGTCTGCCCCGTCGAGGCCATCTACTACGAAGACGACCTGCCCGACGAATGGTCTGACTACTCCAAGGCCAACGTCGAGTTCTTCGACGAGTTGGGTTCTCCCGGAGGAGCCGCGAAGACCGGACCGACGGGCTTCGACCATCCCCTCATCGCCGCATTGCCCATCCAACACGAGCAGACCCTCTGAGAAGGGGCTTCCGATTGATCCATACCGACACAACACACAAGCCTTGACTAGTACCCCCTAGGGGTATAGGGTAGGCATATTGATGAAAGGAAATGACATGCAGAGGAGACTGCGAACAGGACTGGCAGCGGGAGCCCTCGGAGTGGCGCTCGTGCTCGCCGGTTGCGCCAGCGGAGCAGACGACAACCAGCAGACCGACCCCTCGGCTACTGAGGAGCATCAGGGCCACGGCGGCAACAACGCAGAAAGCGGTGATGAAGAGATGGAGCACCCGATGGACGGCGGACCGGCACCCGAGGGTATCGCCGAAGCCAGTGAGCCCACCTACCCTGTCGGTACCGAGGTGCAGCTCACGGCCGACCACATGGAAGGCATGGAAGGGGCTACAGCAACGATTTCCGGCGCATTCGACACGTACACGTACTCCGTGAACTACACGCCCGCAGGTGGCGGCGACCCCGTCACTGATCACAAGTGGGTCGTGCAGGAAGAAATTGAGGATGCCGGCGACGCGCGCCTGGCCGACGGCACAGAGGTGACTCTGCTCGCCGAGCACATGGAAGGCATGGAAGGCGTAAAGGCCACCATCGCTTCGTCCACCGATGAGACGGTCTACATGGTCGACTACGAGACGGACGGCATGAAGATGACGAACCACAAGTGGGTCGTCGAGAGCGAGATCCAACCAGCGTCCTGAGCCGACGTTCGCTTGCCCGGCCACCGGGTGAGCGGCAATCGGCCTGGCTCGATGACGGAGGAGAGGAATCATGACGGACCCGAACTCACAACAGCACCACGGCCACGAAACCGATACACCCGCCCACGGCGAGCATCACCACGGGTCTGTGTCCGCGCACGCCTCGGCGGATGCGCACGGCACGCGCGAGGGTCAGCACACCGGGCATCAGGGCCACGCCATGGACCACGGGCAGCACTCAGGCCACACGGGCCTCGACGAGCACGGCGGCCACGATGAGCATGCCCAGCACGGTGGGCACGGAGATCACAGCGGCCATGGCGGGCACGGGGACCACGTTGGCCAGTTCCGCCGACTGTTTTGGATCAACCTCGTCATCGCCATCCCCGCGGTCGCCCTCTCACCGATGTTCGCCATGCTGCTGGGCTACGAGGTCCCCGGCTGGGCGGGCTGGGTCGCCGCGGCACTGGGCACCGTCATGTACGTCTGGGGCGGCAGGCCCTTCCTCACCGGTGCCGTCAGCGAGTTGAAGTCCCGCAAGCCCGGGATGATGCTGCTCATCGCTCTGGCGATCACGGTGGCCTTCTTCGCCTCCTGGGCCGCCACGCTCGGGCTCGTCCATCACGAGCTCGAATTCTGGTGGGAACTGGCGCTGCTGATCGTAATCATGCTGCTGGGCCATTGGATCGAGATGCGCTCCCTGGCCCAGACCACCTCGGCGCTCGACTCGTTGGCGGCACTGCTGCCAGACGAGGCCGAGCGCGTCGAGGGCGAGAACGTCGTCAAGGTGGCCCCAGCCGACCTCGACGTGGGCGACGTGGTCCTCGTGCGCCCCGGCGGCAGCGTCCCGGCCGACGGAACCATCGTCGACGGCCGCGCCGACATGGACGAGTCCATGATCACCGGCGAGTCCCGCCCGGTCTCTCGCGGCGAGGGCCAGACCGTCACCGCCGGCACCGTCGCCACCGACTCCGGCCTGCGGGTGGAGATCACCGCCACCGGTGACGACACCGCCCTGGCCGGCATCAACCGGCTCGTCGCCGAGGCGCAGAACTCATCCTCCCGCGCCCAGCGGATCGCCGACAAGGCCGCGGCCTGGCTGTTCTGGTTCGCTCTTGGCGCGGCGCTGGTCACTGCGGTCGTCTGGACGCTCATCGGCATGCCCGACGAGGCCGTCGTGCGCACCATCACCGTGCTCGTCATCGCCTGCCCCCACGCCCTCGGCCTGGCGATCCCGCTGGTCGTCTCCATCGCCACCGAGCGAGCCGCCCGCGGCGGCGTCCTAGTGAAGGACCGCCTGGCGCTGGAGTCCATGCGGCAGGTCGACGCGGTCCTGTTCGACAAGACCGGCACGCTGACCAAGGGCGAGCCCACCGTCACCGGCGTCGAGCCGACCGGCGAACTCGACGCCGACCAGGTCCTCGCCCTCGCTGCCTCGGCCGAGGCCGACAGCGAGCACCCGCTCGCCAAGGCCATCGTCACCGCCGCCAAGGACAAGGGCCTTGCCCTCCAGCAGGCCAGCGGCTTCTCATCCTCGCCCGCCGTCGGCGTCACCGCGACCGTCTCCGGCCAGAAGGTCCGCGTCGGCGGGCCCCGGCTGCTCGAGGAGACCGGTCAGCACGAGGTCGGCACGGCCGAGGCATGGCGCTCCGAGGGCGCGATCATTCTGCACGTTCTCCGCGGCGGCCAGGTGGTCGGCGGGCTGAGGCTCGCCGACGAGGTCCGGCCAGAATCCCGCGACGCCGTCGACGCCCTCCACGCCCTCGGTGTCGAGGTCGTCATGATCACCGGCGATGCCGAGGCGGTCGCGAACGAGGTCGGACGGGAGCTCGGCATCGACCGCGTCTTCGCCGGCGTGCGCCCGGAGGACAAGTCCGCGAAGGTCTCCCAGCTGCAGGAAGAGGGCAAGAGGGTCGCGATGGTCGGCGACGGCGTCAACGACGCCCCGGCTCTGGCGCAGGCCGATGTCGGCATCGCGATCGGCGCGGGCACCGATGTCGCCATCGCCTCGGCCGGGGTGATCCTGGCCAGTTCCGACCCACGCAGCGTGCTCTCGATCATCCAGCTGTCGCGACGCGCATACGGCAAGATGAAGCAGAACCTGTGGTGGGCCGCCGGCTACAACCTTCTTTCGGTGCCGTTGGCGGCCGGTATCCTGGCACCGGTGGGATTCGTCCTGCCAATGTCGATCGGCGCGATCCTGATGTCAGCCTCCACCGTGGTTGTCGCGCTCAACGCCCAGCTGCTGCGGCGCATCGACCTCACACCCGAAGCCAGCACGCGTTCCGTCCTGGAGCGCCAGAAGTAAGGACATGCCCATGTCTGTCGATACCGATTCCCACCAGCACGGCTACATCAGCGACAAGGAGCGCTATCTCGGCCGCATGAAGCGCATCGAAGGACAGGCGCGTGGGATCGCGAAGATGATCGATGAGGAGAAGTACTGCATCGACATCCTCACCCAGGTCTCCGCTCTGACCCGTGCCCTCCAGGGGGTTGCGACTGGTCTGCTCGACGACCATCTCAAGCACTGCGTGCTTGATGCCGCCAAGCTCAGCGACGAGGCGGCCGTCGAGAAGATCCAGGAAGCCACCGACGCCATCAACCGGCTCGTTCGCTCCTGAACCCGGACCCCGATCACCGCGTTCCAGGACACGGCGGGCACAAACCCTCAGGATGCCAGCGCGCTTGATCCTTGCCGACGCGCCGTCCGCCCGCGACGCGCTCACCTTCGCTAAGCGGGCCGCGCAGGCCGGTGCCCATGGCGTGCGCTTGCAGGCCGCGGCCGGGCTGCTGCGCATGAGCGCAGCCGCGCTAACGCCCCGTGGTCCGCTCGACCGCACTCCTACGATCCTCGTCCTTCGCACGCTCCGCTCCGACCCTCAGCTGCAGTGCGACGTCACCGTGGAAACGTTGACCGCGACCGCCGTCCCTCTTACCCTGGCGTTGCCGGAAACCGCGCTGGCACCCGCCTGGACCAGCGTCGAACCCCCGCAACACGGGTGGAGACTTATTGCGGATGTGTCCAGCCTGACGCTGATGCGCAGCGCCCGTGCCGGCATCGAGGCCGTCGCCCAAGCACTTCCCGACAAACCCGGCGACGATGTCGTCCGCAAGATCCGGGGCACGGTTTGGGGCACCCCGGACACGGCACTCGCATCGCTGCCACAAGGCGTTGCGTTCGCCGCCTACGTCTTCGGGTTCCTCAGCCGAGGAAACGGGGCCACGATCTCAACCGCCGGCCGTTGGACGCGGTTGACCCTCCCGACTGGACACGTGCTCCTGCGCGGACCCGTCGCCTCTGGCCTCACCCCGATCCGCCGCACCCGGCCACGCGTTTCCGAGTCCGTCACATCGATTGAATAACCCTTGATACCCTATAGGGGTATGGGGTAGTATTGATGACTATGAAAAAGGTTGAGCACGTGCACGCCACGTATGACACACCGCATCTGAATGCGGCGGTCGGAGTCTTCGCGTTGCTGGCGAATCCGGTGAGTGTGAAGATGATCCTCGCCATTCGCGACATCGAGGTCTCTGCCAATCACCTGGCGGACATCGTCGACCTTCCCGTCGACCAGACCTCCCACGAGCTTCACCGCCTGGAGTCGGCCGGGATCGTGAGTCGGCAGCGACGCGAGTCCGGCGACTTCTACCTATTGAACGGTGTGCATGCCGGGGCGCTGGCTGAGGCTGCGATCTTCCATGCCGAACATCAGCAGCAGGAACGCACTCGTGCGGGTTCTCCCACCTCGAACTCGCGACCGAACTGACAGAGGAGGCATCATGCCCCGTTTTTCCCGATTGACCCCTGAGACCGCAGTGGGGGCCTCACGAGACTTGCTCGGCGATCTCGTCGAGCGGCACGGCCAGGTCGGAGACATGGTCTCGACGATGGCGCACTCCCCGGCGGTGCTCGGCGGCTATCTGCAGCTGAGCAAAGCCATGCGTCGCGCCAAGCTCGACCGTAAGGTCAGCGAGCTCGTTTCGATCGCCGTGCAGTCGAAGCAGGGATGCGGAATGTGCCTGGCCTCGCACATCAGCGCGGCACGATCGCTCGGGGTCAGCGATGACGAGATCGCACTCGCCCAGCAGGGTACGGCGATGACCGGCCCGGTCGCGGCGATGATCGCGCTCGGCCTCCAGGTCTACCGTGAGCCTACGTCGATCACCGACGAGCAGATTGACGAGCTTCGGGGATACGGGTACAGCGACCGTGAGATCTCTGATGTCGTCGGGGTCGTGTCGCTGAACATTCTCACCGGCGCCTTCAACCTGGTTGCTGGCCTCACGCCGGGCGACTGACTTCGCCGGCGACTTGGTGCCTTGGCCGAGAGGATAGGCAGCGGTCTGCAAAACCGTTTACACGGGTTCGAATCCCGTAGGCACCTCCACTTCCCGCTGAGCCCAATAGGACACACGTCGTTGGAGGCGAGTGATGGAGAGCCAGCACATCTTCAACGGTGACATGACACGCGCCGCGCGCATCCTCGTGAAGGTGAGCGCCCAATATATCGCCCGTGAAGCCAACGTGACCAAGGAAGAGTTGCGCGACTTCGAGAAGGGGCGACACGACTTGTCGTAGAAGAAGCAGGAGCGTGTGCGGGCCGCCCTCGAAGAATTGGGGCAGAGTTTCTGCCTGACGGACCCAACGGCGGCTACGGCATCCGTCTGAAGTTCGGCCGTTCCAGGATCTACTCACTTGAACGTTGCGAGGGCGAGGGCGGGCCGCGGCTCACAACAGAGTCTGATCGTCGGACCCAGGCCCATGTGCCCTTCTCGGAACCGGATTCAAACCTACCTTTTCACCTGGAAGATCGCACCACGGCCTCACTGCGCATCCTGGTGCCGTTGCGCCTGGGCCGGCTTTGGCCGTCACACCTTGCCTCTGTTCCAGGAATGGAAGCGTGGGCACGCTGAGCTCATCGAATACAGTCGCCCGACGGACCCGATCTGGGCCCTGCGCGACGGGGGCGATCGATGCCGCACTCATCCGCTCTTCTTCACCCAAACGTGCCATTGGTCCGGGTTTGGAGCGGTTACCGCTGTTCACCGAACGCCTGGTTGCATCGGTGACGAGTACCGACTCGCGTGCCCGGCAGGAGTCGGTGACCCTAGCCGATCTCGCTGACGGGCCGGTGGCGGTCTGCGCGACCGCTCCGACGGCCACCGGGGAGCTGTGGAGTACGACTGCTCGCATGCCGCGCACGATCTCGGTGGCGAACACGGACGAGTGGTTAACCCGCATCGCTGTCGGCGACGCCATCGGCATCACTGCAGAGGCGACAATGTCGACGACGCGTGAATACTGACCCCTGAGCGTCGGGGAATTTTGACCCCTTCCGGGCATCCTTTGGAGGGTGATCAATTTGGAACAGTGGGCAGAGATCAGGCGGTTGCATCGGGCGGAGGGCGTGTCGATCAAGGAGATCGTGCGTCGGCTCGGTGTGGCGCGAAATACGGTGCGGTCGGCGTTGGCGTCAGAGACGCCGCCGTCGTATCAGCGGGCAGGGAAAGGGTCACTCGTTGACGCTGCGGAGCCCGAGATCCGCAAGCTCTTGGTGGTGGATGCGAGGATGCCGGCGACGGTGATCGCGGAGCGGATCGGGTGGGAACACTCGATCACGATTCTGAAGGATCGGATCCGGACGATTCGTCCGGAGTATGCCGGGGTCGATCCCGCGGATCGTCTGATTCATCTTCCTGGCGAGAGCGCGCAGATGGATCTGTGGTTCCCGGAGCCGCGGATCCCTGTCGGGCATGGGCAAGCGTTGATGCTGCCGGTGCTCGTGATGACGTTGACGTTCTCCCGGTTCCTGTCCGCGGTGATGCTCCCGTCCCGGCAGGCGGGCGATCTGGTCGCGGGGATGTGGCAGCTGATCTCTCGTGTCGGGCGGGTCTCGAAGACGCTCGTCTGGGATCGTGAGGCCGCGATCGGGGGGAAGGGGACTGTCACGCAGGCCGCGGCCGCGTTCGCGGGAACGTTGGCGACGAGGATCGTGCTCGCCCCTCCGCGGGATCCGGAGTTCAAGGGCATGACCGAACGCAACAACCAGTACATGGGGTCATCGTTCCTGCCCGTGCGGTCGTTCGCGTCACCGGACAGTTTCAACAGCCAACTCGCGGAGTGGCTCCCGCGGGCGAACTCCCGCACGATCCGCTCGCTGGGCGGGCGACCTATCGACGTGGTGGAGCGGGATCTGCAGGCGATGACCGTGTTGCCGCCGCTGCCGCCGGTGACGGGGCTGTGAAACCGGGTCCGATTGGCGCGGGACTACTACGTCCGCATCGATGCCAACGACTACTCCGTTGACCCTCGCGTGATTGGGCGGCTGGTGGATGTGACGGCCACGCTGACACGAGTGATCGTGATCTGCGATGGCCGCACCGTCGCTGACCACGAACGCTGTTGGGCGAAACACGCGACCGTCATCGACCCTGTCCACGTCGAGATCGCGAGGGGGCTGCGCTCCACGTTCAGCGCCGCGAAACGCGACCGAGAACGACTGCACCATCGCGGGCAGCCAGCGGCCAGCGTGGTGTTTCGGGAACTGCCCGACTACGACGAGTTGTTCGGCGTCGATTTCCCTGTCGATCCTCGAACCGGTGAGGTCCTCTGATGCCCGAAACGGAGATCGCGGCGACGATGGGATACCTGACCCGGGCGTTGAAGACCCCCACGATCGGCCGGGTCTGGGAGACCCTCGGCGATCAAGCCCGCACCGAGGGCTGGTCCCACGAGGAATACCTCACCGCGGTCCTGCAACGCCAGGTCGCGGACCGGGAAGCGAACGGAACGACACTGCGAATCGCGGGCGCTCACTTCCCCGCGGTGAAGACCCTGGACGACTTCAACGCCGACCATCAGCCCTCGCTGCGTCGCGATGTCCTCGCTCACCTCGCGACGACAACGTTCATCCCGAAAGCGGAGAACGTGATCCTGCTCGGCCCACCCGGTGTCGGCAAAACACACCTCGCGATCGGCCTCGGCATCAAAGCCGCGCACGCTGGATACCCGGTGTTGTTCGATACCGCGACCGGCTGGGCTGGCCGACTCCAGGCCGCGCACGCAGCCGGCCGGCTCGAGCATGAGCTGAAACGACTCCGCCGCTACCGGATGCTGATCATCGACGAGGTCGGCTACCTGCCATTCGACGCGGACGCCGCGAACCTGTTCTTCCAACTCATCGCGTCCCGCTACGAGCAAGGCTCGATCGTGCTCACCAGCAACATGCCCTTCGGCAGATGGGGTGAGATCTTCTCCGACGACATCGTCGCGGCCGCGATGATCGACCGACTCGTTCACCACGCGGAAGTCCTCACCCTCGGCGGGGACTCCTACCGCACCAGGGCACGCCGCGAGCTCCTCAAGACCCCCGCACAACCCGCGGGCAAGTAACAACACATCAATTCGAGGGGGTCAAAATTCAACGACGATAAGGGGTCAATATTCGGCCGACGTTGACATCGCGGGCGCCCGAAAGTTACCGTGAATGCAGTCGCCACATCGTCGAGGCGCAAACTACCCACCAGTCGCGCGGGCTTGCTCGTTCGACGACATGACAAAGGACTCATCATGGGATACATCACCACCGAAGACGGCGCAGAGATCTACTTCAAGGACTGGGGCGACAAGAACGCCCAGCCCATCGTGTTCCACCACGGCTGGCCGCTGTCGTCCGACGACTGGGACGCACAGATGCTCTACTTCCTCTCGAAGGGCTACCGCGTCGTCGCCAGCGACCGCCGCGGCCACGGACGTTCGTCGCAGATCAGCACCGGCCACGACATGGACCACTACGCCAGCGACGTGAACGCCGTCGTCGAGCACCTCGACCTGCAGAACGCCATCCACATCGGCCACTCCACCGGCGGCGGCCAGGTCGCTCGCTACGTCGCCAAGTACGGTCAGCCCCAGGGTCGTGTCGCCAAGGCCGTGCTCGTCTCCTCGGTTCCTCCCATCATGCTGAAGTCCGACAGCAACCCCGAGGGCACGCCCATCGAGGTCCTCGACGGTTTCCGTTCCGCTCTCGCCGCCAACCGTGCCGAGTTCTTCCAGGCCGTGGCGTCGGGTCCGTTCTACGGCTTCAACCGCGACGGTGTCGAGGTGTCCGAGCCGGTCGTCGCGAACTGGTGGCGTCAGGGCATGACGGGCAGCGCGCTCGCTCACTACGAGGGCATCAAGGCCTTCTCCGAGACCGACCAGACCGAAGACCTCAAGGCCATCACGGTCCCCGTTCTCGTCATGCAGGGCGACGACGACCAGGTCGTTCCCTACAAGGCCGCCGCGCTCCTGCAGCACGAGCTCCTCCAGAACTCTGAGCTGAAGCTGTACGCCGGCTACCCGCACGGCATGCTGACCACGCACGCCGAGGTCATCAACCCTGACCTCCTCGCCTTCATCCAGAAGTAAGAAGCGGCGCAGTAGAAGAGGTGCACCCGGGATCCGGGTGCACCTCTTCTGCATTCTTGGAAGGAAGAATGCGGCGTCCTGACGATACTGTTCGTCTGTGGACAACGCCTTCGCGACCTGGATCCAGGTCATCGCGTCTCTGCTGTCGGTGATCCTTGCTCTGGTCGGATTGGTCATCGCACGCGACGCCAGCCGCGAGGCTCGCTCCAATCGTGACTTCCAGCTCGACCGGTCTGTCGGAGACGAGTTCGCCATCGCCGTGTCGGCGTTGTCGCTCGCCGGCCGCGAAGACGGGCTGGCGCGGTCGGACTTCGCCCGTCAGTACGGTGACGCGGTGCGATTGTGGAGTGACCGCGTGACGTCTCCTCGCGCGCAACGTCAGCGGGGCGAGGTCGAGGCGTTCCTCCGGAAGCTGGGTCACACCGCGGAGCAGTTGCTACCCGCACTGCCGACCGGGCATGGAACCGATTGCGCGCACGGAGTACGAATTCACCCTCGCTCGCGCGCAACGCGTCACGAGGGAATGGGCATACCCGGAGCAACGCCGCAACGTCATCGTCGGGGTTTTGGAAGACCATGTTGACGAGCTCGCGGAGCCGCGCTCCAGCCCGGACGTGCAGGTGCAACGATGGTTGCTCGTCTCGGACCCGTCCGACAACAAGGTCACGCAGCGGGCACGGTCGGTTCGGGTGGGATGGCTGATGTTTGTCGACGACGTCCGCCGCCGCCGTCTGGGACGAACCATTCGGGAATGGTTCGTCCATCAGCGATTCGCGCGACGGGAGATGCGCGCGTACAGGGCTGGCGTACGTGCCGCTCGTGGGCCGGTGCCTCCGTCGGTGAACGAGGATGCGCCGACAGCCTGACGATTCCGCCTGAAGTCCCAGCCACCTCACGGTCTGGCGCTCCCGGATCTCACTACGCTCGACAGCACCACTCAATCTGGGGAGCACTCATGGGAAGTCCTGTTTACGGTCTCGGCTTCAACCGCGGCGTTGCCGTTGGGATCGAACGTGGCATAGAGATCGGCCTGAAGATGGCTGCCGACGCGGCCGTGCAGCGCCGGCTCCAGATCGCGACCGGCGCTTTGAGGGTCGTCCAGCATGCAACACCTGCCGTCCTCCGCGCCGTGAGTACATACCGCGCGACGAAGGTCGTCGACGCGGCCGCATAAGCGTCACGCCGTCCCGGATCTCCGGGATGGAACACGCACCGCACTCAGATGTAGGAGCTTCTCCTCGCTCGCGGCGCGAGGTGGCGGACCGCTGTCACGACGAGGCCGACCAGCGCCGCGCCGAGGGTTGGCGCGACGAGCGAGAGCCACAACTGCTCGAGCGCGACAGGGCCCCCGTAGACGGCGGTCGCTATCGAGCGGGCCGGGTTGAAAGAGCCGTTCGAGATCGGGATCGCGACGAGCGCCGCCACCGTCAGCGTGAACCCGATGGCCAGCGGCGCGAGCGTCGCGTCCGTGCGACGAGTGGAGACGGCGAGGACGACCGCCATGAGCACGGCCGTGGTGACCGCCTCGATGAGGAACGCCGCCTCCCAGGAGGCCCCGCTTGGTGAGAGCGGTCCCCAGCCGGTGGACGCGAATCCGCTCTTTCGAGCGTCTGACAGGAATTCCGTGCTGGTGCCCGCCGCAACGAGAACAAGTGCGGTGGACGCGAGTAGCCCACCCACGAACTGCGACGCGATGTAGGCCGGGACGCGGCGCCACGAGAAGAATCCGGCGGTCGCCAATCCGAGCGTGACGGCAGGGTTGAAGTGGCCGCCCGACACGGGGCCCCAGGCGATGGCGCCGACGAGCACGCTGAGCCCGAGCGCGAAGGCGACGCCGAGGAATCCGATGTTCACCGCGACATCCGACTTCGAAAAGGATGCGGAGAAGGTCGCCGCTCCGATGACTCCGAACACGAGGACGAACGTGCCCGCAGCCTCCGCGGCGACGGCCGACAGAAGCGGAGCGACGGGTGGCTTTCCGAGCGGGTGCTGTCGACGACGC
This sequence comes from Micrococcus sp. KRD077, assembly GCF_017168505.1. Taxonomy (NCBI): domain Bacteria; kingdom Bacillati; phylum Actinomycetota; class Actinomycetes; order Micrococcales; family Micrococcaceae; genus Micrococcus; species Micrococcus sp. KRD077. Next base: position 20,766 of record NZ_JABFAZ010000021.1, read on the forward strand.
GTGAATACTGACCCCTGAGCGTCGGGGAATTTTGACCCCTTCCGGGCATCCTTTGGAGGGTGATCAATTTGGAACAGTGGGCAGAGATCAGGCGGTTGCATCGGGCGGAGGGCGTGTCGATCAAGGAGATCGTGCGTCGGCTCGGTGTGGCGCGAAATACGGTGCGGTCGGCGTTGGCGTCAGAGACGCCGCCGTCGTATCAGCGGGCAGGGAAAGGGTCACTCGTTGACGCTGCGGAGCCCGAGATCCGCAAGCTCTTGGTGGTGGATGCGAGGATGCCGGCGACGGTGATCGCGGAGCGGATCGGGTGGGAACACTCGATCACGATTCTGAAGGATCGGATCCGGACGATTCGTCCGGAGTATGCCGGGGTCGATCCCGCGGATCGTCTGATTCATCTTCCTGGCGAGAGCGCGCAGATGGATCTGTGGTTCCCGGAGCCGCGGATCCCTGTCGGGCATGGGCAAGCGTTGATGCTGCCGGTGCTCGTGATGACGTTGACGTTCTCCCGGTTCCTGTCCGCGGTGATGCTCCCGTCCCGGCAGGCGGGCGATCTGGTCGCGGGGATGTGGCAGCTGATCTCTCGTGTCGGGCGGGTCTCGAAGACGCTCGTCTGGGATCGTGAGGCCGCGATCGGGGGGAAGGGGACTGTCACGCAGGCCGCGGCCGCGTTCGCGGGAACGTTGGCGACGAGGATCGTGCTCGCCCCTCCGCGGGATCCGGAGTTCAAGGGCATGACCGAACGCAACAACCAGTACATGGAGACATCGTTCCTGCCCGGGCGGTCGTTCGCGTCACCGGACAGTTTCAACAGCCAACTCGCGGAGTGGCTCCCGCGGGCGAACTCCCGCACGATCCGCTCGCTGGGCGGGCGACCTATCGACGTGGTGGAGCGGGATCTGCAGGCGATGACCGTGTTGCCGCCGCTGCCGCCGGTGACGGGGCTGCGAAACCGGGTCCGATTGGCGCGGGACTACTACGTCCGCATCGATGCCAACGACTACTCCGTTGACCCTCGCGTGATTGGGCGGCTGGTGGATGTGACGGCCACGCTGACACGAGTGATCGTGATCTGCGATGGCCGCACCGTCGCTGACCACGAACGCTGTTGGGCGAAACACGCGACCGTCATCGACCCTGTCCACGTCGAGATCGCGAGGGGGCTGCGCTCCACGTTCAGCGCCGCGAAACGCGACCGAGAACGACTGCACCATCGCGGGCAGCCAGCGGCCAGCGTGGTGTTTCGGGAACTGCCCGACTACGACGAGTTGTTCGGCGTCGATTTCCCTGTCGATCCTCGAACCGGTGAGGTCCTCTGATGCCCGAAACGGAGATCGCGGCGACGATGGGATACCTGACCCGGGCGTTGAAGACCCCCACGATCGGCCGGGTCTGGGAGACCCTCGGCGATCAAGCCCGCACCGAGGGCTGGTCCCACGAGGAATACCTCACCGCGGTCCTGTAACGCCAGGTCGCGGACCGGGAAGCGAACGGAACGACACTGCGAATCGCGGGCGCTCACTTCCCCGCGGTGAAGACCCTGGACGACTTCAACGCCGACCATCAGCCCTCGCTGCGTCGCGATGTCCTCGCTCACCTCGCGACGACAACGTTCATCCCGAAAGCGGAGAACGTGATCCTGCTCGGCCCACCCGGTGTCGGCAAAACACACCTCGCGATCGGCCTCGGCATCAAAGCCGCGCACGCTGGATACCCGGTGTTGTTCGATACCGCGACCGGCTGGGCTGGCCGACTCCAGGCCGCGCACGCAGCCGGCCGGCTCGAGCATGAGCTGAAACGACTCCGCCGCTACCGGATGCTGATCATCGACGAGGTCGGCTACCTGCCATTCGACGCGGACGCCGCGAACCTGTTCTTCCAACTCATCGCGTCCCGCTACGAGCAAGGCTCGATCGTGCTCACCAGCAACATGCCCTTCGGCAGATGGGGTGAGATCTTCTCCGACGACATCGTCGCGGCCGCGATGATCGACCGACTCGTTCACCACGCGGAAGTCCTCACCCTCGGCGGGGACTCCTACCGCACCAGGGCACGCCGCGAGCTCCTCAAGACCCCCGCACAACCCGCGGGCAAGTAACAACACATCAATTCGAGGGGGTCAAAATTCAACGACGATAAGGGGTCAATATTCGGCCGACGTTGACAGACAACGCACAATCACCGCGCGCCGGAGGTGGTCTATCTGCCCATCGAGGATGCCCCACGGGTGACCGTGGCGCTGACCTGGCCAGGGCAGAGGAGGAGCCACCCGCAGGTAGGGGTCTTCGCCACCTGCGCACAGGACTACTTCACCCGACTCATCGACATCGGCTCCCCACCCCGCCTGCTCTCCACCGGGGCCGATGGTCAGCTGACGTAGCTCCCCACTGCAGCTATGCGACCGACCATCCCCCAGGTAGCCCATCCTCGGGTGCGACGGGACCCCTGAGTTTCATTCCGTGTCGGAGCAACAGATCACACTCGACAATATCGCTCTAGCGCGATATGATCGCCCTATGACGATGATTCAAGAGGAGGGGGCAACCCTCGACGAAGTGGCGACAGTAGCGTACGCCCACCTGTTCCAGGCATTTGCGGAGCCGACGAGGTTAGCGATCGTGCAGCACCTCGCCTCCGGGGAGCACCGGGTCCGGGACCTGGTCGAGCACATGGGCCTGGCCCAGTCCACGGTGAGCAAGCATGTCGGCTTCCTCGTCGAGTGCGGCCTGGCGACGATGCGCCCGGAAGGGCGCTCCACTTGGTACTCGCTGGCACAGTCCGAGCTCCTGCGTACCCTCATCGCCGCTGCCGAACGCCTCCTCGATGCCACCGGCACGCAGGCCCTGCTCTGCACGCACCTGCGACTCCCACATACCCACCACGCGACAGATACGGACAAGAAGTAGACATGGGCGCAGGACACAATCACGGCCCCGCCGCCAGCGAGACCGGTCACCCCGGAGATTTCCGCAAGAAACTCTGGATCGCATTCTCGATCACCGCGACGATCGTCGTCGCCCAGGCCATCGGCTCGATCATCACCGGCAGCCTCGCACTGCTGACCGACACCGCCCATGCCATTACCGATGCCTCCGGGCTGCTGGTCGCACTGATCGCCGCGACGCTGATGCTCAAGCCCGCCAACTCCAAGCGCACCTGGGGGTTCCGGCGTATCGAAGTGATCGCAGCCCTCGGACAGTCGGCACTGCTGCTGGCGGTGGGCACCTACGCCGCCATCGAAGGCATCCGGCGACTGTTCGAGCCGCCGGAGGTGCCCGCAAGCGAACTGCTGATATTCGGCATCATCGGCCTGGTCGCGAACATCATCGCCATCACCATCCTCGCCTCCAGCCGCGGCTCGAACTTCAACATGCGTGCCGCGTTCCTCGAAGTTCTCAATGATGCCCTCGGGTCGCTCGGAGTGATCATCGCGGCGATCGTCATCGCCACGACCGGGTTCATGCAGGCCGATGCCATCGCCGGACTGCTTATCGCCGCATTGATCGTGCCTCGCGCGTTCAAGCTCATGCGCGAGACCACTGGCGTCCTTATGGAGTTCACTCCCAAGGGCCTCGACCTCGACAAGGTGCGTTCGCACATCCTCGAACTTGACCATGTCAAAGATGTCCATGACCTGCACGCCTCCACTGTGGCGACCGGCCTGCCGATCCTGACCGCCCACGTCGTCGTCGAGGACGAGTGTTTCACCGACGGTCGTGCCGCGCAGACGCTCCACGAGATCAAAGATTGCGTCGCAGGACACTTCGAGGTCTCCATCCATCACTCGACCTTCCAGATCGAGACCGAGCACATTGCCGAACATGAACCGGAAATCAGCAAGCACGACTGAACGCAGTGCCCCTCCCGGGCTCGTTCCGGGCGGGGGCGCTTCCGCGTCACGCAGGTAGGCACTACCCCTATGGGGTAGTAAGGCCAATTGGCACCACGGGCAGACACGGGAAGGAATCCCATGAAAAACTTCAGGCCATTCCCGAAGTACGGCGGAACGAAAACCGCTGCAATCACCGTCGTGGTCGGTGCTTTCCTGCTCACCGGATGCACGGCCGCCAACGACTCATCCTCAGCCTCCCGGCACTAACGATCAGCTGTCACCAGTTCCTGCTTCACGCCCGCCAGCTGTTTCTCAACTGCTGACCTTTGCCTCGCAGCACGCTTCAGCACAGATTCGCAAGGCTGCACGCGAGAGCATCCCCGACTGATAGCCCGCCGTCGACCACGAGAGGTGACTCCTCTGCACCCGGTGCCTGAGGCGGAAGTCGAGCGGCAGGTGGCACGGCCTCAGAATCGCCTTCCCGGCATGAGCGCACTGTCAGGCGCGCGCCTGGGACATGTCCGCGACGCAGCGGTCAGGGTGGTCGGCTAGATGTACTGACCCTGGGCGTTGATGACTCTCTCGGCGGCCGAGGGGTACATTTCACAGACCCCGCTGAAGGTTTTGCTCCGAGAAGGGTTCACCGCGTGTCGTGTGAAATCTTCGCTGCATCTCTACAGCACCTGAACGGCACTGCTGTCGAGATGCAGCGAAGTTTGCACAAAGTTGAGTCCCTGATAGTGGTGTAACCCTCCCCGGTCACCGACACCGTCCCCTGCACGGACGCGGTCACCGTGGGAGCCTTCGAGCGAACCTTCCAGAGCACTCTCGAAAGGGACATCACCACGATGCCTCTGCGCCTCCCGGTACCCCCTGCCGTAAAAACTCAATCATGTGGAAGGCAGATCACCCCGGTACCCCCTTCCATGGACTTGACACGTCGGGTAGCCTCCTCAGCGAGACGGAGTCGAGAGGAGGAGGCTAACCCGAGCGAATCAGCCCATTCCAGAGGGCAATATCTCGCTTTTCTTTCTTCCCCGTCCTTCAGGATTTCCCGATGGGTGGAGGCGCTCGACTCCCGCTCTTCCCGCGGGCTTCCCGCTCGCGTTATGGCACCTGTCGAGATGCAGCGAAGATTTCAGAAACGCGCCAATTTGATTCATACGCCGATCAGGCCCTGAAGGGTTGACACCGGCTCCTCCTGCCCATCGCCTGACCAGCGCACGGGATCACGGTCGCTACGCTCGATCCATGCCCGTCCGTCTGCGCCCTGCCGTCCTCGACGACGCCGAGGCCCTCGCCGCCCTGGCACGGAGCCAACGCGAGCACCTTGCCCCGTGGGAGCCAGAACGCCCCGCCCGATGGTTCACCGAGGCCGGCCAGCGCGAGGCCCTTGAACAGGCGGAGCACGACCGTGCAGCGGACCGCTCCTACGCGTTCCTCATCACCGACGCGGCGGGCTCGATCTTCGGCCGTCTCACCCTGGCCAGCGTGGTCCGCGGGGCCGGGCAGTTCTGCTCGATCGGCTACTGGGTCGCGCTTGAGGCGACGGGCCGCGGCGTGGCGGCCGCCGCGGTCGGGCAGGCCCTGCAGATCGCCTTCGGCGAGCTCGGACTGCACCGCGTGCAGGCCGAGATCCTCCCCCATAACCACGCCTCCCGCCGCGTGCTGGAACACCACGGGTTCCAGCGGTACGGCCTGGCCCCGCAGTACCTGCGGATCGCCGGCCGCTGGCAGGACCACGAGCTCTGGCAGCTCCTCGCGCCGGCGGAGGGGCAGCAGTGACCCCTGACGACGCCGCCCGGGAAGGACTTCTCACCAACCGGGCCGCCTATGGCGCCCGCGCGGCCGAGTACACCAAGCAGCTCGGCACCATGGACGCCGTGGCCGAGGACGACAGGCTCCTGGTCGAAGCCTGGGCCGACCGGGTGGATGGGGTTCTGGCCGACGTCGGCTGTGGGCCGGCCCACTGGACCGCGCACCTGGCCTCGCTGGACCATGAGGTGACGGGCATCGAGCCGGTCGAAGAGTTCGTCACCCACGCACACCGAACCCACCCGGAGGTACGCGTGAAGCCGGGCTCGTTCCAGACCCTGCCCGTAGCCGCCTTCGACGGGATCCTGGGCTGGTACTCAATCATCCACACGCCGCCGGTGGAGATGCCTCTCCTCCTGGAGCGCGCACACCAGGCACTGCGCCCTGGCGGGTCACTGCCGCTGGGCTTCTTCGCGTCAGACCAGGTAGAGGCCTTCGATCACGCCGTCACCACGGCGTGGTACTGGCCGGTCGACGAGCTCGCGGGCGTGATGACCGCGGCGGGGTTCACCGTGGTCGACCGCGGCACACGGCAGGACCCGGGGGCCCGCCGGCACGGGTGGATCGAGGCTGTCGGGGACTGAGTCGTCTGGCGCTCTCCGCCCCAAATTTTCCAAGGAACCGTCCTTCACGAGTCGCGTGCGATCTTCACCGCGTCTGGACTGTCAGCCACCACTCCCCCTCGAGCGCCGCAAACGGCCGTTTGTGGCAGTCCGATGCTCCGCCACCACCCACGGGCACCTGCCCCCGGCTGAAACCGGGCAGAAACGTTCACGGGGCCGCTCTCGACAGCCCCCGGGACGCTCGGCGACAGACGGGGTCGAGGATCACGAGGCCGGAGTGAGACGGTCGCCCCCGTCCAGCCGCTCCCTGGCGGTGCGGCCCCGCCGCTCGACGGGGACGGTCCCCGTAGCGGCCCGGACGACCTGCTCGGGGGTGTGACGCTTCCTGCTGTTCGTCATGATCTGACCAGTCTCCCTGCCCGCGACCGCGGGCAACAGGACGACTCTCATAACGACTGGACCTACGAAACGGGGTCAGCCCAGAGACCCAGGTTCCACCATGTGGTGCTCCCGTGGAACGCTGCAGCTAGCGCCACCCTGCTCGCCGAAATTCCCCATGTCAGCTCCCGATTTCACCACCCCCGCCTCGCTCGCCGACTTCGTCTGGGGGATCGCGGACCAGCTGCGTGGGGTCTACAAGCCGAACCAGTACGGCATGGTGGTGCTCTCGCCGACAATCCTTCGGCGCGTGGAAAAGCTCATGCCCCATTGGGAGACCATGCGGGAGCTGGCTAAGACGGCCCGCCGGCCGCCCTGCCTAGCGTGATCGCGGACCGCACGGGCCTGCTCTTCCGTCGCACCTCGCCTTACCGTACGACCCGCGGGGCATCTTCAAGGTCCCGATCCGCCGCTCCGCCCGCGGCCTCCAACGAGACCGCGGGCGAGCACATGGCGTTGCCGAAGTTCACCGTGGCAAGGCTCCTGGGTGAGACGTCACAGTCTCCAGCTGCCAGGCACTGACACCGCGTAGTTCGGCACGCCGATGGCCTCGAAATGCTTCTCAGCAGACTTGATCTTCGCGTTCTCCGTCGGCCGGCGCTTGATCTCGTCCTCCGTGCTCTTCGTCTCTCGGATCATGTACACCCGTTCTTGGCCGTCCTCGTGCTTCACGATCGCCCAGTCCGGGTTGTACGGCCCAACGGGGGTGTCGATCTTGAACTTGTCAGGCAGCTTCATGAAGAACTTGATGTCCTCGCGGCCGTCGAGCAGTTCCGCGAACTGGCGCTCGGGGTCAGAGTCATAAACGACGTAGTCGAAGTTCGACTTGTCTGCGTTCTCCAGCTTGTACATCTGGTCGAGGAAACGCTCCTTCTCCTCTTCGCCGTCCTTGCGCAGTTCACGCAGCTCGTAGACAGAACCCGCGATCTTCTCGTACTGCACGCCGTCGACGACGAGCTTCGCGAGCTCGGTCTGCATGAGGCGCCTGGCCATCGCGATGAAGTCGTTCGGGTTCGCGATGAACTCGTCCAGTCGGCCACTGCCGACGAGGATGTCGACAATGGTCTTGCGAGTGAGAGACGTGGCCTCCTGCAGCTCGCCGATGATGTCGGGCAGGTCGTAGCTGCCTCGGAGCTCCTGTTGACGTGACCCGAGTTCCTGACCCTTCGCGCCCCCGCGGAGCACCTTCACACCCGCGCGGGTGACCTGGATGCGCAGCGGTTCGATGTCTGGTGCCTCTTTGATCGCCTTGACCGAGTTCTCGATGATCTTGTCGCGCTCCACCTCGACGCGGTACGTGGTCCGGCGACTGATCGTCTCCCAGAACCTCTCGAACTCCGGGTTCGCGAACAGCTCCTTGTTGAGCTTGCGCGAGTGTCGCTTGCTCTTCGGCTTGACATACGTGCCGATGTTGGCGCGGCCGACCAGCTCGACGACGAACGGCTCGGCCCACGAGAAGTCGACGGGCAAGTTGAGGCTGAAGTCGAGCGTGTTCGGCTGGAATTTCGGCTGCACGACGCCGTCCTTGTCGATGAACTTCTGCGCAAGCAGGTGCTCCCAGATCGACACGGATCCCTCGTAGCCGAGGTTTTCATCGGTGAGCGACCCGTCGGGGCTCTGCAGCGGGACCTTCGAGAACTCCGCCTTGCGGACACGCCCGATCTCCACGCCCGCGTCCTTGTACTCCTTCTGGAGCGCATCAGCGAACTGCTTGTACGACTCGTTCGCGACCACCGTCAGCGTCGCGATGCCTCGATCGGCCACACGCTCGTAGCCGCCCTCGCTCTTCGCGACCGGCAGGCGCAAGCCACGTCCGAGCGTCTGGCGTCGCTCCGTCTCAGCGCCCATTTCGCGCAGGGTGCAGATCTGAAAGACGTTCGGGTTGTCCCAGCCCTCGCGCAGGGCAGAGTGGCTGAAGACGAACCGTGTCGGCTCGTTCTCGTCGAGCAGGCGTTCCTTCTGCTGCATGATCAGCTCGTACGCGTCATCGTCGGCCTTGGTGGTGCCGGACGTGTCCTGGAACCTGTCCGCCGCGCCCTTCTTGCCCTTGAGGACAGAGAAGTAGCCGCGACGCAGCTCGGCCGGATCCTGCGGAAGCAGTTCCTGCCACTGCGGTGACTTGGCGCGCTCCTCACGGAACAGCTCGTCGAACCACTGCACGAACTGGCCGTTCGCATCGTTGTTGTTCGAGCCGTTACCGAGGAAACTCTCCACCTTGTCAATGAAGAACAGGCTGAGCACCTTGATGCCCTTGGCGCGCAACTGCGTTTCCTTACGCAAGTGCTCCTTGATCGTCTCGCGGATCATCTCCTTATAGATCGCGCCCGACGACCCGCCAATGCTCTCGCCCTGATACAGGTAGCCGGTCAAGCCCCTCGTGATGGTGTAGCGGTCTGATCCTTCATGGGGGTCAGGCGCTGAGGCCGAGGGTGAGTTCGGTGTCGGGGTCCACCTCGTCTCCGGTGTTGGTCACGGTGGTGAGCCTGCAGCGGTGCTCATGGTGGTCTCCTCGGGGTCGAAGCGGCGGGCTCGGCGGGGGGTCAGCGCGCGAGCAGGTCCAGGAGGCGGCGGGCGGCGTCGCCGGAGGAGGCCGGGTTCTGGCCGGTCACCAGGGTGCCGTCCGTGACCACGAAGCTCTCCCCGTCCGGGCCCTTGCGGTAGTCCGCTCCGGCGGCGATCAGCGCGTCCTCGACGAGGAACGGGACGACGTCCGTCAGCTGGGCGGCCTCCTCCTCGCCGTTGGTGAACCCGGTGACCTGACGGCCGCGCACGAACGGGGTGCCGTCGGCGGCGGTGATCGGGTGCAGGATCCCGGGCGCGTGGCAGACGAGGCCGAGCGGGCGCCCGGCCGCGTCGCTGTCGAGGATGATCCGCGTGGAGTCGGCGTCGGACACCAGGTCCCACAGCGGGCCGTGACCGCCCGGGTAGAAGACGGCGTCGAACCCGTCCACGTCCACCTGCGCCAGGGGCGTGGTGTGGGCCAGGGCGGCCTTGGCCTCCTCGTCCTGGTCGAACCGGCGGGTGGCCTCGGTCTGCATCTCCGGCTTCGAGCTCGTCGGGTCGATGGGCGGCTGGCCGCCGCGGGGCGAGGCGAGGGTGACCTCGTGGCCGGCGTCCGTGAAGACATAGTAGGGCGAGGCGAACTCCTCGAGCCAGAACCCGGTCTTGCGGCCGGTGTCGCCCAGCTGGTCGTGCGAGGTGAGGATCATCAGGATGCGGGACATGTCTGGGGCCCTTTCGTCGGTGGGGACTGAACTCTCATGGTCGTACACAACCGAATCTCGGGCAAGGGTGACGGTGCCCGGGTCGTCAGCGCTCCGTCACCCGCCCGTCCTGGACCTGCCAGCGACGGTCGGTGCGGACGGTGTCCAGCATGCGGCGGTCGTGGGTGACGAGCAGCAGGGCGCCCTCATAGGTCTCCAGGGCCTGTTCGAGCTGCTCGATGGCCTCCAGGTCCAGGTGGTTGGTGGGCTCGTCGAGCACCAGGACGTTCACCCCGCGGGCCTGGAGCAGGGCCAGGGATGCCCGGGTGCGCTCGCCGGGCGAGAGCTCGTCCACGGGGCGGTTCACGTGGTCGGCCTTGAGGCCGAACTTGGCCAGCAGGGTGCGCACCTCCCCGGAGGCCATCTCGGGCACGAGCGCCTCGACGGCCGCGGCGAGCGGGACGGTCCCGGCCAGCAGCGAGCGCGCCTGGTCGATCTCCCCGATCTGCACGCTGGACCCCAGGGCGGCCGTGCCCTCGTCCGGGGCCTGGCGGCCCAGCAGCCCGCGCAGCAGGGTGGACTTGCCGGCCCCGTTGGGCCCGGTGATGCCGATCCGCTCCCCCGCGTTCACCTGGAGGGACACCGGGCCGAGCGTGAAGCCTCCCTGCCGGAAGACGGCGTCGTTGAGGGTGGCGACCACCGAGCTGGAGCGCGGCGCCGCACCGATGGTGAACTCCAGCCTCCACTCCTTGCGCGGCTCCTCCACCTCCTCCAGGCGCGCGATGCGGCTCTCCATCTGCCGGACCTTCTGGGCCTGCTTCTCGCTCGACTCACTGTTGGCCCTGCGGCGCAGCTTGTCGTTGTCCGGGGACTTCTTCATCGCGTTGCGCACGCCCTGGCTGGACCACTCCCGCTGGATGCGGGCGCGGGAGACGAGGTCCTGCTTCTGCTCGGCGAACTCCTCGTACTTCTCCCGGGCCTGGCGGCGCAGGGTGGCCCGCTCCTCGAGGTAGGCCTCGTAGCCGCCGCCGTAGACGCGGTTGGTGCGCTGGGCGAGGTCGAGCTCCAGGACGCGGGTGACGCAGCGGGCCAGGAACTCGCGGTCGTGGCTCACCAGCACGACGCCGCCGCGCAGCTCCTGCACGAAGGCCTCCAGGCGGGTCAGACCGTCGAGGTCCAGGTCGTTGGTGGGCTCGTCCAGGAGCACGACGTCGAAGCGGGAGAGCAACAGCGCGGCGAGGCCGACGCGGGCGGCCTGCCCACCGGAGAGGGAGGTCATGAGGACCTGTTCCGGGGAGGCGGAGAGGTCGAGGCCGAGGTCGGCCAGGACGGCGGGGATGCGCTCCTCCAGGTCCGCGGCGCCGGAGGCCAGCCAGCGGGTGAGGGCGGTGTTGTAGCGGTCTGCGGCGGCGTCCGTGACGTCCGGGTCCGCCAGGCCCGAAGCGGAGGCGTCCATCTCTCGAGTGGCCTCGGCGCAGCCGGTGCGGCGGGCGATGTACCCGGCGACCGTCTCCCCCGGCACCCGCTCGCGCTCCTGCGGCAGCCAGCCCACGAACGCGTCGGCCGGGGCCAGGCTGACCGTGCCGGCCTGCGGCGCGAGGTCCCCGCCGAGGATGCGCAGCAGGGTGGACTTGCCCGCGCCGTTGGCCCCCACGACGCCGACGACGTCCCCGGGCGCGACCGTGAGGTCCAGATCCTCGAAGAGCGTGCGGTGGCCGTGGCCGCCGGCGAGGCCGGAGGCGACAAGGGTGGCGGTCATGGTGCTCCTGACGGAAGTGCGGCGGGCGTCAGGCCATTCTGCCGCGACTGAGCTCCACGAGCTTCTCGGCCCGGGCGCGCGTCGCCTCCTCTCCCGCCGCGATGGCGACGCCGGAGCTGCGGAAGTCCGCGACCGTCATCCCCTCGATCGGCGGGCTGATGAGCACGTCCGGCCGGTAGAGCGAGAGCCGGACGGTGGTGAGCTGGGCCTGCATGACGTCAATCGCCCGCATGGCCTGGCGCAGCGACGTGGCGGGCGAACGGCGGGTGCGGGTGCGCGCCCCGGGCTCCGGCCGCTCCAGGGGCTCGAGCGTGGTGGCATCGACGGCGATCACCCGCTGCGCGCCCAGGAAGCGCACCCCGTCCACCGGGATCTGGTTGAGGATGCCGCCGTCCACCAGCACGGAGTCCCCCACGGTCACCGGCTCCAGCGCGCCGGGGTAGGCGGTGGTCGCCTGGATCGCGGTGATGAGGTCCCCGGTGTGCAGGTAGCGGGTCTGGCCCTCGACGACGTCGGCCGCGGTGAGCACCAGGGGAATCTGCAGCTCCTCGAAGGTGTCCGGGAGCAGCTCGCGGAGCCAGGCCCGCAGCCTCTCGCTGGAGAGGATGCCGCCGGTCAGGCCCCAGTTGATGAGCCGCGGCCAGTCCACGCTCCGCTCGATCTTCTCGAGCGAGGCGGCGTCATGACCGGCGGCTATGAGCGCGCCGAGGAGGCCGCCCATGCTCGTTCCCGCGAGCACGTCCGGGCGGATGTCGAGCTCCTCGAGCACCCGCCAGACCCCGATGTGGCACAGCCCGCGCGCTCCTCCGCCGCCCAGGGCGAGGCCCAGCCGACCCGTGGGCCGTTCGTCATGCATCATGGGCCCAGTGTGCCACGGACATGACCGTGAAGGGAGCGATGCCGGTCAGTCCGTCTCCGGCAGGCCGGCGGCCCACAGGGAGGCGGCAGACGAGGGCGCGGAACGCCTGCATCGGTCCCTCACCGCCCTGACGACCACCGGGTTCCTGGGCGGCGTCGAGATCACGATCGGCCTGCTCGCGTACCTGCTCACGCTCCACGAGACGGGCAGCCACCTGCTGGCCGGACTCGCGTTCTCCATCGGCCTGGTCAGCCTGTTCCTCGCCCACTCCGAGCTCTTCACGGAGGGGTTCTACTACCCGATCACCGCGATCGCCGCCGGCCGGGGCACGTGGATGGAGCTGCTGCGTCTGTGGGCGGTGACCCTCGTGATGAACCTCCTCGGCGGCACCGTGATGATCGCCCTCGTGGTGGCGGGGTTCCCCGACCTGCACGGCACCCTGGCCGAGAGCGCCCACCACTTCCTGGACATCGGCTTCAGCTGGCAGGGCGCCGCCCTGGCGGTCCTGGCCGGGGTGGCGATCACCCTCGTGACGCGGATGCAGGCCGGGACGGACAGCCCGACGGCGATGATCGTCGCGTCCGTCGCCGGAGCCGTCGTCCTCGCCGGCGGTTCGCTCTTCCATTCGGTGATGGACTCGATCCTCATCATCGGAGCCATCCCGTCCGGAGCGCACGGCGTGGGCTGGCTCGAGTGGCTCAGCTGGGTGTGGTGGGTGATCCCCCTGAACATCCTCGGCGGGTTGGCGCTGACGACGGCGCCGCGCCTGCTGCGTTCCAAGGAGATGCGGGAAGAGAAGGGGCGGTGAGGGCAAGGTCCGAATGGCAGGGGTCAGACGGCGTCACGCGTCCCGTCGGCGGCGGGCTCGGGCAGCTCCTCGGTCATCCGGGAGGAGTTGGGGAAGACGAAGCGGTAGCTGAGACCGGCGACCGCGGCGCCCAACAACGGGGCCACGAAGAACAGCCAGACCTGGCCGAGGGCGTCCCCGCCTGCGAACAGGGCCACGCCGAAGGAGCGAGCGGGGTTCACGGAGGTGTTCGACACGGGGATGGAGATCAGGGGGATCAGCGTGAGGGTCAGGCCGATGGCCAGCGGCGCGAAGCCGGACGGAGCACGGCGGTCCGTGGCGCCGAGGATGATGTAGAGGAACACGGCGGTCAGCAGCGCCTCGGTCAGGAACACCGCGCCCATCGAGTAGCCGGCGGGCGAGAGTTCGCCGTAGCCGTTGGTGGCCAGGCCGTTCTCCGCAAGCGAGTAGCCCGGACGACCGGAGGCGATCGCCAGCAGCACGCCGCCGGCCGCCACGCCGCCCACGAGCTGGGCGATCCAGTACGGCACAGTGAGCTTCCACGGCAGACGACCCGCGAGCGCCGCACCCAGGGTGACTGCCGGGTTGAAGTGACCGCCGGAGACGTGACGCACGGCATAGGCCATGGCCACCACGGTCAGGCGAAGGCGAGGGCGACGCCGAGGAAGCCGATGCCCATGTTGACGCCTGTGGCGTCGTCGATCACGGATGCGGAGAACACGGCAGCGCCGTCCGTGGGACCGTCCCGCCGTTGCCTGGGCGCACCGTCTCGTCCCGCGTCCACCCTCCTGACCGCGCCGCCACGATCACGCCCGCAGATCAGGCAGCGGCCCTCATCCGGGACGGGGACGCCGCCGGGCACCGCTCGTCCGGCCGGGGGCCGGGCCTCAGCCCGCCGGCTGATCCACCCCCGCGGCGGGACGCCCGTCCTCCAGGTAGACGCAGTGCGCGGCGTCCCAGGCGGCGTCGACGCGGCGGGCGATCGCCGGGCGCAGGAGCTTCCGGGCCTCCTGGCACGTCACGAAGCGATGCTTGGAGGCCTCGTCCTCCTGCAGGCGGATGGCGGCGACGTCCGCGGCAGTGAGCGGGTGGACGGCGCGGAAGAGGAAGCGCAGGCCGATCCGGCCGTCGGCCTTGCTGGGCCGCGTGTCGACGGCGACGAGCCGCCCGGCGGTCACCTCCAGCTTATGTCCCGCGCGGCGGGCGCGCACCGTGCGGACGGCCAGGATCAGCCAGGCGAGCACGGCCAGCGCGGCGAACACCGCGGGCAGCACGTGCCCCAGGAGCACGGAGGAGGCGACGGCGGCGAGGAACGCGGCCAGGTTGAGGACGACGTCGTACATCGGCGCGATGAACCGCCGGTTCACCACGTGGAGCCCGGCGATCGCCACGCCGCACGCGAACGTCACCGAGAGCAGGAGGTTGACTACCGGGGGAGGGTATCAGCGGCGGTCGAGTCGGACGGCCTCGAGCATGCGGCGGTCGTGGGTGACCAGCAGCAGGGCGCCGTCCTAGGCCTCGAGGGCCTGCTCCGGGCGTTCGAGGCCTGCAGACGGGCGTCAGCCTTGCCGGGCATAGGCGTGCTCGCGTTGCGTCACTGACCCTTTGCGTCATGGCCGCGAGGCTTTGTCCGCGAGAGGCGGGCATCCCCTCGCTACGCTGAGGCCATGGCGACGGTACTTCTCGTGCGGCACGGCCGCACCACGGCCAACGCGACCGGACTGTTGGCGGGCCGCACCCCCGGGGTCAGCCTGGACGATCATGGACGGGAGCAGGTGGCCCGCACCGGGGATCGGATCGCGGCCGTGCCCGTGGCCGCGGTGGTGGCCAGCCCCCTGGAGCGGTGCGCGCAGACGGCCCACGCCCTCCTCGATCGCCAGCCGGAGACGGTGCCCTCGCTGGTCGACGACGACCTCACCGAGTGCGACTACGGCCAGTGGCAGGGACGCGCGCTCAGCGACCTGGCCACCGAGCCCCTGTGGGCGACGGTGCAGACCCAGCCGTCCGCCGTCGTCTTCCCCGGCGGGGAGTCCATGGCGGGCATGCAGGCCCGCGCGGTGGCGGCGATCCGCCGGCACGACGCCGCCGTCGAGGCCGAGCACGGGCCCGGGGCGGTGTGGGTGGCGGTGAGCCACGGGGACGTCATCAAGTCGATCCTGGCCGACGCGCTCGGCACGCACCTGGATCTGTTCCAGCGGATCGAGGTGGGACCCGCCTCCGTGTCCATCGTGAGCTACGGGCCGAGCCGCCCGCGGGTCTGGGCGACCAACACCGACGCCGGGGACCTGTCCTGGCTCTCGGCCCTCGGCCCGTCCGACGACGCCCCGGTGGGCGGCGGCGCGGGCACCGGCCCCGGCGCGGTGGACGAGCGGACGCCTAGGATCGTGGCATGAGTGATGCACCTGCCCCCGCCCATGAGTTCGACTGGCCGGATCGGGTCGTGATCGGGACGCTCGGGCGTCCCGGAGCCCGCACGTTCTACCTGCAGGTGCGCACCGGGCCCCGGCTGGTGAGCCTGGCCCTGGAGAAGCAGCAGTCGGCCCTGATGGCGGAGATGCTCGACGAGATCCTCGACGATCTGATGGCGTTGGAGGGCAATCCGCACAGCGTCCCGGCCAGCACGCCCGTGGAACTCGTGGACAACGATCCGCTGGACCCGGTGCAGGAGTGGTTCCGGGTGGGGGCCATCGGCCTGGGCTGGGACCCCACCACCGCGCAGGTGCTCATCGACGCGCACCCGCTGACCGACGACGACGCCGCCCCGGCGCTCGAGGCGGACGCCGAGGCCGTGCGCGTGCGGATGCCCGTCGGTGCCGCCCGGGCGTTCGCCCGCCGCACCCGGGAGGTCGTGGACGCCGGGCGCCCGATCTGCTCGGACTGCGGCCAGCCCATCGACCCCGACGGCCACGACTGCACTCTCCCCGACTCCTGATGAGCGCCGCGGACGTGCCCGCCGGCGAGCTGATGTCCGGGGAGCTGACGCTCACCGGCCGCATCACGACGGCGTCCAACGCCACGTTCCTCGGCGCGATCGGTGACACCCCGGTGGTCTACAAGCCGGTGGCCGGCGAGGCCCCGCTCTGGGACTTCCCCGCCGCAACCCTGGCCCGCCGCGAGGTGGCCGCGCACCTGGTGTCCGAGGCACTGGGGTGGGATATCGTGCCGCGCACGTGGCTGCGCGACGGCCCCTTCGGCGAGGGCATGGTGCAGCTCTGGCAGGAGCAGGATCCTGGGCAGGACGCCGTGGACCTGTTCCCAGCGGACAAGGTGCCGACCGCGGGGTGGCTCACGATCCTGGAGGGCGAGGACGAGGACGGGAACCGGCTGGTCCTGGCCCATGAGGACTCGGCGGCGCTGCGCCGCATGGCGGTGTTCGACGTGATCGTCAACAACGCCGACCGCAAGGGCGCCCACATCCTCGCCATGCCCGGCGGGCACCGCCACGGCGTGGACCACGGGCTCACCTTCCATGTGGCGGACAAGCTGCGGACCGTGCTGTGGGGCTGGTTGGGCGAGGTGCTGAGCGAGGAGGAGCGCGACGGCGTCGGCCGGGTTCTCGAGGGACTTGCTGGCGAGCTGGGGCGGGGGCTGGCGGGGTTGCTCAGTGCCGAGGAAGTCGAAGCCTCGGCCGAACGCTGTGCCCGGTTGCTCGAGGACGGGACCTTCCCGGCACCGAGCGGCCTGACGCCGGCCGTGCCCTGGCCGCTCTTCTGACGGGCCTGAGGCGTCAGCGCGGCCGCAGGGACAGCGGGCGCACTCAGTCCACGAGCCCCGCCGCGGCACCGGCCGCACGGTAGTCCGCGGCGAGCGAGTCCAGGGTGGCGTGAGCGTTGAGCCCGCTGGGGTTCGGCGCCACGAACAGCCGCGTGCCCGGCCACGGCGTCTGCTGCTCCCCCAGCACCGCCTTCGGGCGTCCGAACGCCTGCCGGTAGGCCGTCACCCCCAACACAGCGACGACGGCCGGCGCATGCGCTGCCACGAGCGCGTCCAGGCGGGCGGGGGCGGCGGCGAGCTCCTCCGCGGTGAGCTCGTCGGCGCGGGCGGAGGCCCGCGGGACGAGGTTGGAGATCCCGATGCCGCGGGCGTGCAGCTCGGCGAGGTCCTCGGCCTTGTAGCCGTCGGAGGCGTCGATCAGGTGTCGGGTGAGCCCGGCGCGGTGCAGGGCCGGGTAGAAGCGGTTGCCGCGGCGGGCGAAGTGCGCACCGGTGGCGGCGCTCCACAGGCCGGGGTTGATGCCGATGAACAGCAGCCGCAGCGGGTCCGGCAGCAGGTCGGGGACGGTGCGGTCGCGGAACTGCTGGAGCTCGGCCTGGGTGAAGCGCATGTCAGTAGTGATACCTCGCCTGGAGGATGATCAGGTCCTCGCCGTCGACGAGGTAGACGAGCCTGTGCTCCTCCGTGATGCGTCGGGACCATGCCCCGGGCGCGCCGTACTTCAGCTGCTCGGGCTTGCCGATCCCGTCGAAGGGATCACGCAGGGCGGCGTCGATGAGGGTGTTGATCCGCTTGAGGACCTTGCGGTCCGTGGTCTGCCAGTGCGTGTAGTCCTCCCAGGCCGAGCGGTCCCACACGAGGCGCACTCAGGCGTCCCCGTCCATGCGGTCCAGAGCGTGCTCCTCGACGCTCCCTGCGCGGGCGCGCTCGTAGGCGTCCAGCAGCCGGCGGGCGTTGGCCGGGGAGCGGAACAGGTAGGCGGTCTCCTGCCAGGCGGCGTACTCGTCCGCGGGCATGAGGACGGCATTCCCCTTGCGGGAGACGATCTCTACGGCGTCGCGGTCCGCATTCACTCGCTCGATGAGCGGGAACAGGGTCTTGCGGGCTTCACTGGCGCTGATGGACATGCTGGCCTCCTCGGGTGCGATGTGGTACTTGCTTATGGTACCAGTCGGTGAGGTGGAACTCAGGAGGCACCCTGCGGGATGCAGAGGGCCATTGAGACGGCCGAACCCTGTTCGTCAGAACATCGCCGCTGAAGTCCCATCGGTCCTACTCCGGCTGGAATCCCCTGCCGCACAAAGGACTTCCGATGACTGGAATACCGTTTCTGCTCGTCTTCATCCTCGCCGTCGCCCTGATGATCGTCATGATCTCCAAATGGAAGATCCACCCCTTCCTCTCGATCATGGTCGTCGCCTTCGCCCTGGGGATCATCGGTGGGATCCCGCTGGTGAAGTCGACCGGCGCCGAAGGGGAAGCGCCCGTCAAGGGCATCGCCGACGTGATCGGGGAGGGATTCTCCGGGATCTTCACATCGATCGGCATCGTCATCATCCTGGGCACGCTCATCGGACTCATCTTGGAGCGCACCGGCGGTGCCTTCAGGATCGCCGACGCGCTCGTACGGGTCGTCGGTAAGCGCTACCCCGTCCTGGCGATGCAGCTCATGGGCTGGGTGGTCTCCATCCCCGTGTTCTGCGACTCCGGATTCGTCATTCTCAACCCCATCCGTAAGGCCCTGGCCCGTCGCACCGGGGTGTCACCCGTGGCGATGACCGTGGCCCTGGCGGCAGGCCTGTACACCTCGCACGTCTTCATCCCACCGACCCCGGGGCCCATCGCAGCCGCCCAGAACCTCGGCATCGGCGACCACCTTCTGTTGGTGATCGGCCTCGGCGTCCTCGTCTCGATCCCCGCACTCCTCGTCGCGTACCTGTACGCCCTCTACATCGGCAAGCGGGTGACCTCCCCTGAGGAGACCGGCACGGAGGACGCGGACGAGCTCGAGGCGGCCTACGACGCGCTACGCCGGTCCTACGGGCGGATGCCTGGGACTGCTGCCTCCTTCGCGCCCATCATCGCCCCCATCCTGCTCATGGCTCTCGGCTCGCTCGCATCCGTCCTGAAGTGGACCGGCCCCGCGGGTGACTTCGCCCGATTCCTCGGCACGCCGATGATCGCCCTCGCCGTCGGCACCCTCTGCGCAGTCGGCCTGCTGTTCAGCGTGCGCCGTGGCGAGACGTTCTACGACCTGACAGAGGAGACCCTCCGGGTTGTCGGCCCCATCCTGTTCATCACGGCGGCCGGCGGTGTGCTGGGGCGCGTCATCGCCGCCACCGACCTCGTCACCTTCATCGAGAGCAACGCTGCACAGTTGTCGGTCATCGGACTGTTCTTCCCCTTCCTCGTCTCCGCCGTCCTGAAGACCGCGCAGGGCTCCTCCACAGTGGCACTCACGACCACGTCGGCCATGGTCTTCCCGATGATGCCTGCACTGGGCTTCGAGACCCCGGTGGCCAGCGCGCTCGTGGTCATGGCCATTGCGGCCGGCGCCATGACCGTCTCCCACGCCAACGACTCGTACTTCTGGGTGGTCACCAACTTCAGCGGCATGACGCCCTCGCAGGGCTACCGCACCCAGACGATGGTCACGCTTCTGATGGGACTCACCTCCATCGTGTTCATCTGGCTCCTCGGCCTCGTCCTCGTCTGACCCCGTCACCTGACTCAGGAGATCCACGCGTGCAGCGCATCATCGTCATCCCAGACTCGTTCAAGGGGGCCCTGTCGTCGCGGGAGGCGGGCTCCGCGATCGCCGCGGGTCTCGCGTCGGTCACCGACGCCGAAGTTCTCGTGGTGCCCATCGCCTACGGCGGGGAAGGCACCGTCGAGGCCTTCGTGGCCGCCGCAGGGGGCGCCTTGCGATCCGCGACCGTCTGCGGGGTGTTCTACGGCGAACGCGTGCCCGTCCACTACGGACTGATCGACCCGGACGTGGCGGTGGTCGAGACAGCCTCATGTGCCGGGCTCCCTCTCGCCTCCGGACGCGAGGACACGGGACGGGCCACGACGTTCGGTGTCGGTGAGCAGATCCTCGACGCGGTGTCCGCTGGCGCGGGCAGAGTCATCGTCGGGGCAGGCGGGAGCGCCACGACGGACGGCGGCACGGGCGCTGCCGCAGCCCTCGGCGTCCGGTTCCTGGACGCCGCAGGTGAGGAGTTCGTCCCCACCGGCCACACCCTCACCCGGATTGCGCGGATCGACTCCAGCCCGGCACGAGACCGGCTCCGCGACGTCGACGTGGAGGTGATGTGCGACATCAGCAACCCCCTCACGGGATCGCAGGGTGCAGCCCACGTGTTCGGCCCCCAGAAGGGGGCGGATCCTGCATCAGTGGCGAGCCTGGACACCGGACTGGTCCATCTCGCGGGCATCGTCGAACGAGACCTCGGGGTCGCGATCGATGCGCTCCCCGGTTCGGGGGCGGCGGGAGGTCTGGCCGGTGGCCTGCACGCCTTCATCGGGGCCACCTTGAAGCCGGGCATCGACGTCGTCCTCGAGACGGCGGGTTTCCACGACCTCGTGAAGACCGCTGACCTCGTCATCACCGGGGAGGGGCGCATTGACGGTCAGTCCTTGGCCGGGAAAGTGCCGATCGGCGTGGCCCAGGCCGTGCGCGCAGCCGGTCGTGCGATCCCGGTGATCGTCCTCGCCGGCTCCGTGGGACAGGACACGGACACCCTCTACGACGAGGGCATCACCGCGATCGTGCCCATCGGCCGCGGGCCCCAGGACTTGGCGACAGCGATCCGTCGTACGGCAGAGGACCTGACCGCGACCGCCCGCGACGTCGGGCGGCTGGTGATGGCCTGCTCCCCCGCCGGGCTCAGACGTTGAGGAGGGTGAGGGCGGGCATCGGCTGACCCTGGCCCACGAGGACTCGGCGGCGCTACGCCGCATGGCGGTGTTCGACGTGATCCTCAGCAACGCCGACCGCAAGGGCGCCCATATCCTTACCGTGCCCGGCGGGCACCATCACGAGGTGGACCACGGGCTGACCTTCCATATGGAGGACAAGCTGCGCACCGTCCTGTGGGGATGGCTGGGCGAGAAGCTGACCGAGGAGAAGCGCGACGGCGTGGGGCAGGATATCGATGCACTTGAGGGTGGGATGGTTGGCGGCTTGCGGAGCTGCTCAGTGCCGAGGAGATCGGTGCCCTCGCCGAGCGTTCCGCCGGCTTGCTCGACGACGGCCCGTGCTCCGGGTCGCATTAGACCTGGCGCATGCTCATATCCCCTGCCATGACAAGCACGCGCTTGGCGATGCTCGGCACCCCCGACCGTGTAGTCGAACGCCAGGTCACGGGTCCGCATCGACCAGTCGAAGTACCAGGCGACATCGTCCGAGACTGCCGACAATAAGCCCGTGCCGTCGGCCAGCTCCTCCGCGTACTCGCGGAATGACGCACACTCGCCGCAGTAGCGGTCCTCGAAGTCCGGGATGCCCGGCAGGTCGCCCGTGCCCTCAGCCACGTAGTCACCGCTCCTCACCCACGCGCACAACGCCTCGCGCTGGTGCTCCGGGACTGATGCCAGCAAGCTGCCCCACTCGGCGGCTTCGTGCGGGCTCATCTCGCCGCGCACGGGCAGATTCTCGTGGTCGAAGCACCACAACTCCTTGCAACCGGCGCGGTACCGCCCGCGCCCCGGTGCACATGGGTCAGGGTGACCTCTTCGGCATCGACGGCGTCGAACCACTCCCCGACGAGGCCTCCGGAGTTGTAGCAGTGCAGGCAGCCGATCCACACGCGCGGCGTGTTGTCCAGGGTGTCCGTGTCCATGGGTCTCCTCCTCGGATCGAGGAGAGCGGCGAACGCGACAGGCAGTCAGGCTCTGATGGAATGACGCGCTTACGCCGCGTCAACCGCTCTCACGTCGACCCCCGGGCGCCGCTCCGCGGCGCGCCAGCTGCCTGGAGACCCTACGATGCCCGTGGTGCTCGGTATCCTGAGATGGAGCTGAAAATTGCAGACGAAGGCGCGTTTCTCGCGCGAAGGAGTACGAACTATGGCGAGACGGGCCGCGAAAGCGAAGCCGGCGAAAACGCTCGAACAGACACTGTGGGATGCCGCTGACAAGCTCAGGGGCAACCAGGAGCCCAGCGAGTACAAGCACGTCGTGCTGGGCCTGGTGTTCCTCAAATACGTCTCCGACCGGTTCGAGGAGCGCCGCGAGCAGCTCAAGGACGAGCTGGCCGCCGAGGGCATCAAGCCCGAGCGGATCGAGTCGTTCCTGGAGGATCGGGACGAGTACGCGAGTCAGAACGTCTTCTGGGTGCCGTCTCTCGCCCGGTGGGGATACGTGCAGTCGGTGGCCAAGCAGCCGGAGATCGGTCAGCAGATCGACCAAGCGATGGATCTCATCGAGAAGGAGAACCCGTCGCTTCGCGGCGTGCTGCCCCGTAACTATGGCCGTGATGGCCTCGACAAGCGACGCCTCGGTGAGCTGGTCGACCTCATCGGGTCGATCGGCTTTACTGAGACCGACGATCACGGCGCAGACGACGTGCTCGGTCGCGTGTACGAATACTTCCTTGGCCAGTTCGCAGGCAAGGAGACCGGCAAGGATGCGGGAGCCTTCTACACGCCTCGCTCCGTGGTCAAGACACTTGTCGAGATGCTGGAACCGTTCAAGGGTCGCGTGTACGACCCAGCTGCGGGCTCGGGCGGCATGTTCGTACAGTCGGCTGAGTTCGTGAAGGCTCACGGCGGCAAACGCACCGACATCTCGGTATATGGGCAGGAGTTCACCGATACGACATGGAAGCTCGCGAAGATGAACCTGGCTTTGCGTGGCGTCGAGGCGGACATGGGCTCGCATTCTGCGGACTCGTTCACAGAGGACCTTCACCTCGACCTGCGTGCTGACTACGTGATCGCGAACCCGCCTTTCAACGTCTCTGACTGGTGGGATGCGAAGCTCGCCGACGACCCCCGATGGAAGTACGGGACACCACCGAAGGGCAACGCGAACTTCGCATGGGTGCAACACTTCCTTCACCATCTTGCGCCTCACGGCACAGCAGGTTTCGTGCTCGCCAACGGGTCACTGTCCTCCAAGAGCAGTGGCGAGGGCGAGATCCGTCAGCGGCTCGTCGAGGCTGGCCTGGTCGACTGCATCGTCGCAATGCCAGACAAGCTCTTCTTTAACACAGGCATCCCCGTGTCGTTGTGGTTCATCTCCAAGGGGCGTGACGGCAATGGGCACCGCGCGCGCAAAGGTGAGGTGCTGTTTATAGACGCCCGCAAGCTCGGAGCTATGCAGTCGCGACGCCTGCGCGTGCTATCGGACGACGACATTGCGCAGATCGCGGACACCTACCACGAATGGCGCAACCACGACGGCTGCTATGAAGACGTCCCCGGTTTCGCGAAGTCGGCCACGATCGGGGAGATTGAGAAACACGAATTCGTCCTCACACCCGGCCGGTACGTCGGTGCAGCTGAGGCGGAAGTCGACGACGAACCGATCGATGAGAAGATTGAACGCCTCACGAACGAGCTGTTAGCGGAGTTCGAGCGTGGGCGCGAGCTGGAAAATGAGGTTCGACTGCGCATGGGATCGCTCTCGTGACCGCGCAGTGGATGGAAAGCGTGCTCGGGGAACTCTGTACATTCCAGGCAGGAGGAGCTTTTCCGAGACACGAGCAAGGACATTTGACCGGCGACCATCCGTTCATCAAGGTCAGCGATATGACTCTTCCTGCTAACAGCATACGGATCATTGAGGCAAATAACTGGGTGTCGGCTGAAACCGCGGCGCGAATGAAGTTGAAACTAACACCTCCCGGCGCCGTAGCATTCGCAAAAATTGGCGAGGGACTGAAGGCTGAGCGCCTGAGGCGGATCACGGTACCGACCGCGATGGACAACAACATGATGGCTGCCATACCCAAGCCCGCTGTTGTCGATAGCGGCTTCTTGATCTATCTGATCGAAAGTGTCCATATCGCGGAATGGGCTCAAGGGAGCGCGCTTCCATACCTGAGCCAAAAACTTCTCGCAGACATTCCGGTGCACGTCCCGTCCCTCCCGGAGCAACGCGCGATCGCTGCGACACTCGGCGCGTTCGACGACAAGATCGAGTCGAACCGACAAGCAATGGCCACTGGGGAATCTCTTATCCGCGCGGTTGTCGAATCTACGCTCGATGCCTCCGAGGGCGAGGACGGAACACTGGGCGATTATTGCGCACTGGTGAAGGCCCCAGTAGAAATAGACAAGATTGATCCCGATGACAACTATATTGGGCTTGAACACATGCCCAGAGGATCAATTTTCCTGACTGAATGGAAGAAAGCTAAGGGTCTTGGCAGTAATAAGACTGCCTTTAAGCGAGGGGACCTCCTCTTCGGTAAGCTTCGCCCGTACTTCAAGAAGGTGGGTATTGCGCCTATCGATGGCGTGTGCTCGACTGACATCTTGGTAGTCCGGCCGAAGAGTCCTCGCGACATTGCCTTGGTGACAGCCGTCGCAGCATCTGATGCATTGATCGATTCTTTGTCAGCCAGTTCTACTGGGACAAGAATGCCCCGTGCCTCTTGGAAAGACCTCGCGGCATGGCGAGTTCCGGTCCTGACCGCCACCGAACGAATCGAGCTATCAGCCCGTGTAGACCCGCTCGTTGAGCGTCTCACGCAGTTGACGTTCGAGTCTCATCGTCTTGTCGCTCTTCGCGACGCTCTCCTCCCCGAACTACTCTCAGGTGGTCTACGAGTTCCGGTGACGTCATGAAAACACCTGTCTTGAGCGCGACAGATATGCGCATCGTTGAACAAGTCCTCGACATGGGTGACGGTTACGTACTCGACTTCAGTAACCGCACCTTCGCGGATTTCTTTGCTGATCTGGATGTCGAGATCGAGCCAGAAGACTCCGGCCTCTCGAAGGCTAAGCGTTTACGTGCGTTCTTTCGCTCTGCTTCGACGTCAGAGTGCGCTCGTGTTCTACATGCACTTCTCGAATACAGAGGCGAGCAAGACGGAGACGATGAAAGTGCCTCGATCGATAAGTATCGCGCGATCGTCTCGCGACTGGAAGGCGTCGCCGTCCCGTTGAGTGCTGCGCCGGTCGCACCGGAAGTTCTCACGCTGGCGTATGTCCGAGAACTGTCCGACAAGGCGGAGCGTCGTCTCGCAGCCTCAGACCTCGAAGGGGCGATCACAGTGTCGCGCACCTTGGTTGAGGCGGTGTTGGAACAGCTGGAGATTCGTTTAACAGGCCAGAGCGGAAACTACGCCGGTGACCTCCAGCGACAGTACAAGGCAGTTGCGAAGATTCTTCGGATCGACGACAAGGATGACCAGGTCGACGAAGGGTTCAAGCAGATCGCACGCGGCCTGGTCCAGATCGTCAACGGTCTGGCAGCGATCCGGAACATGGCGAGTGACGGACACGCGCGTCACGTGCAGCCACAAGCGCGACATGCCCGGGTGGCTGTGAACTCAGCGAAGACCGTCGCGAGCTTCCTCGTCGAGGTCTATCTGGCGAAGCGCACTGGACCAACGTCGCCTGCCGCAGTGAGGAGTGGCGGATGAGCACCTTCAACGAGAACGTCGTCGAACTGGCCGCTCTAGAGCACTTCGCCGAGCTGGGCTACCGACGTGTGCACGCCCCTGAGATCGCGCCGGGAGAGCCTGACGCAGAGCGGGACTCGTACGAGGACGTCGTGCTGTGGGGGCGTCTGCGTGATGCGCTTCGGCGGATCAACACTAGCGCTGACGCCGCGCTGATCGCCGAGGCTGTGAAGACCGTGCAGCGTGCCGGGTCGCAGAGCGCTGTAGACGAGAACGCTCGCCTGCACAAGCTCATCACGGAGGGTGTACCTGTCGAGCATCGCGGCGACGATGGCCTGCTGCGCACAACACGCTTGTGGCTGGTGGACTTCGACGAGCCGGCGAATAACGACTGGGTGGCTGTCAACCAGTTCACGATCGTCGAGAACGGCAAGAACCGCCGCCCTGACGTGCTCGTGATGGTTAACGGGCTCCCGCTCGCGCTGTTGGAGCTGAAGAATCCGGCCGCTGGGCACGCGACGCTAAAGTCGGCGTGGAACCAGGTGCAGACGTACCGACACGACATCCCGTCGGTATTTGTGCCGAACGCGGTGACAGTGATCTCTGACGGAACGTCGGCGGCGATGAGCAGCTACTCGGGTGCGTTCGAGCACTACGCGCCGTGGAAGACCATCGAGGGTCGTGAGGTCGTCAGCAACCGGCCAGCACTTGAGGTTCTCATCAAGGGCGTGTTCGAGCCGAAGCGGTTCCTGGACCTACTGAAGAACTTCGTGGTGTTCAGTGACGAGACAGTCACCGACAAGTCGACAGGACAGCCCACGCGGGCGCTCTTGAAGCGTGTGGCGAAGTACCATCAGTACTGGGCGGTCAACGCTGCCGTCGAGTCCACGGTGCAAGCGTCAAGCCCTGATGGGGACCGACGCGGCGGCGTGGTGTGGCACACCCAGGGCTCCGGCAAGAGCTTCGAGATGGTGTTCTACGCTGCAAAGATCATGCGCGACCCGCGCATGGCGAACCCGACGCTGGTGTTCATAACCGATCGCAACGATCTCGACGATCAGCTGTTCGGCGAGACTTTCGCCCCCGCGCGCATCCTGCCGGAGACGCCGGTGCAGGCAGCAACGCGCTCGGATCTGCGGGCCAAGCTGAAGCGCGCGTCGGGTGGGATCGTGTTCACCACCTTGCAGAAGTTCGCGCCGGGCGAGGACGGAGACGCCAACCCCGTGCTCACTGACCGTCGGAATGTCATCGTGATCGCCGACGAGGCGCACAGGAGTCAGTACGGATTCAGCGAGACGCTCGACCGCCACGGTCGACTCAAGTCCGGGCTGGCCAAGCACATGCGCGACGCGCTCCCCGGCGCGACGTACCTCGGTTTCACCGGCACTCCGATCGAGTCGAACGACAAATCCACAAGGGCTGTGTTCGGCGATTACGTGGACGTGTACGACCTCACAAGGGCAGTGGAGGATGGTGCGACTGTCCGGATCTTCTACGAGTCCAGGTTGGCAAAAATCGAGCTGTCGGAAGCGGACCTCGCTGCCTTGGACGACCTCGCCGATGAGATCACCGAGTCCGTCGAGAAAGACACCGCAACAGCTGCGAAGTCACGTTGGTCGCGGTTGGAAGCGGTCGTCGGAGCGGAGGCACGACTTGATCTCGTGGCCCGCGACATCGTGGAGCACTGGGAGAAGCGCCGCGAATCCCTGTTCGGCAAGGGCATGATCGTCACCATGAGTCGCCGGATCGCCGTGCGGCTGTACGAGAAGATCATCGCACTGCGACCCGACTGGCATTCGGATGATCCGGCGCAGGGCAAGATCAAGGTCGTCATGACCGGGTCCGCGTCTGATCCTGCTGAGTTCCAGCCGCACATCCACTCGAAGGACGTGCGCAAGGACCTCAAGCTGCGGGCGAAGAACGCGGACGACCCGCTGGAACTGGTCATCGTCCGGGACATGTGGCTGACCGGTTTCGATGCCCCGTCGATGCACACGATGTACGTCGACAAGACCATGCAGGGCGCGGGGCTCATGCAGGCCATCGCTCGGGTGAACAGAACGTTCCGTGACAAGCCCGGCGGGCTGATCGTCGACTACATCGGAGTGTTCGCGAACCTCCAGAACGCGCTGAGCGAATACTCGCCGTCCGACCGCGACCAGGCTGGCGTGCCCATCGACGAGATGGTCCAGGTGATGCTGGAGAAGCACGACATCGTGCGCGGACTCCTCCACGGAGTCCAGTTCGACTCTTCCCCGGAGCTGACAGCTGCCCAGCGGTTGAACGAGTACGCAAAGGTCCTCGACTTCGTCATGGCGGACCCAGACCGGACCTCGCGGTTCAATGACCAGGTGCTGGCTCTGGCGAAGGCGTTCGCGCTGGCGGGCGCGCGCGATGAGGCAGCCGCGATCCGGAACGATGTCCGACTATTCACGGACGTCCGAGCAGCGATCCTGAAGATCCAAAACCCCGACTCTGGCCGAGGCGGTTCGGGCGCAGTAGAGGTCGATACAGCACTCAGTCAGCTTCTCAACGAGGCGGTCACAGCTAATCAGGTAGTGGACGTGTACATGCTCGCTGGGATCGAGACGCCCGAGATCTCAATCCTCAGTGAGGAGTTCCTCGATTCGTTCGCGGAGAAGGACAGGCCGAACCTTCAGATGGGGCTGCTGCGGCGTCTCCTGAACGACCAGATCCGTACGGTGCAGCGAACGAACGTCGTCCAAGGGCGCAAGTACTCGGAGATGCTCGAAGAGACCGTGAACCGCTATACGAACCGGTCGTTGACGACCGCTGAGATCATCGCGGAATTGGTGAAACTTGCGAAGCAGATGCGCGACGCTCAGAAACGGCACGAGGAGCTCGGACTGCGCGAAGATGAGGTCGCTTTCTATGACGCGGTAGTGCAGAACGACTCTGCGGTGATGGAGCTGGGCGACGAGACACTCAAGGCGATCGCTCAAGAGCTCGTGACGTCTGTCAGGCAATCAGCAACGATCGACTGGAACCTGAAGGAGTCTGTGCTGGCTGCGATGCGCTCAAAGGTACGCCGCATCCTCGCCAAGTACGACTACCCGCCTGATGCGGAAGCTAAGGCAATCGAGCTGGTGATCGAGCAGGCGGAATTGTTTGCTCGCGGAGTGTCTGCGTAGGGGTGTGTAGATGTCGACAAAAGTGATGCTCGGCCGTTCACCCCGCAAGGGTACTGGAGGCGCGCCTGGAACTGATGCACGTAAAGGTGACATTCTTGGTCACACCGCGTAAGCGGGCATGGGGTCTAAAATCAGTTCGTCGATTGGCCACTGGTGCGGCTCATGCAGACTGATTTGCAGGGATACCGTGGGACAATCCCCGCATGAAAAGGTGGTGTGCCCCGCGCATGTGAAGGCCGTTGCCGAGGTGCCTCCAGCGCCCCGGGTTTCGTTCCGGGGTCAGGACGCAACGGGCGCTACGTTTAGGTCATGAGTGTAGGCCGATTAGCCCCGGTGGAGTGCGAGCTGATCATGAACCACATGACCGCTCACGCGGCATGACCGAGGGTGCCACATATACGTTACGTGCATACGTCCCACAGACGACGAAGCCCCCACCAGAACCAGCCAGTGAGGGCATCCACCGCTACGACACGACTGCCATAGGCTCGCCATAATTCTGCGTCATGCCACAGACTAACGGCGCCAAAAACCGCATGATTTCAACGAATCACACGTTGAACCGGAACTCCACCACGTCGCCGTCCTTCATGACGTAGTCCTTGCCCTCCATGCGCACCTTGCCGGCGGCTTTGGCATCGGCCATCGACCCGGCGGCGATCAGGTCATCAAAACTCACGATCTCCGCCTTGATGAAGCCACGCTGGAAGTCGGTGTGGATCACGCCGGCGGCCTCCGGAGCGGTCGCGCCGACGGGGATGGTCCACGCGCGCGTCTCCTTCGGCCCGGCCGTCAGGTAGGTCTGCAGGCCGAGGGTGGAGAAGCCCACGCGGGCCAGCTGGTCCAGCCCGGACTCGTCCTGCCCGGCCATCTCCAGCATCTCGGCGGCCTCCTCCTCGGAGAGCTCCACGAGGTCGGACTCGAGCTTGGCGTCCAGGAACACGGCGTCGGCGGGGGCCACCAGATCGCGCAGCTCCTGCTGCTTGGCCTCGTCCCCCAGCACACCCTCGTCCGAGTTGAACACGTAGATGAACGGCTTGGCGGTGAGCAGGCTCAGCTCGCGCAGCCGGTCCATGTCCAGCTTGTCCTTGTCCTTCGCCGCGAAGATCGTCTCGCCCCGCTCCAGCACCGCGAGCGCGGCCTTGAGCGCCTCGAGGTCGGCGGGCTCCTTCTTCTTGCCCTTGACCTCCTTCTCGACGCGCGGGATCGCCTTCTCCACGGTCTGCATGTCCGCGATGATCAGCTCGGTGTTGATGGTCTCCATGTCCGAGGCCGGGTCCACCTTGCCGTCCACGTGGACGACGTCGCCGTCGTCGAACGCGCGCACCACCTGGGCGATCGCGTGGGCCTCACGGATGTTGGCCAGGAACTGATTGCCCAGGCCCTCCCCCTCCGAGGCGCCCTTCACGATGCCGGCGATGTCCACGAAGGACACCGTGGCCGGCAGGATGCGCTCGGAGCCGAAGATCTCGGCCAGCTGGGGCAGCCGCTCGTCCGGCAGGTTCACCACGCCCACGTTCGGCTCGATCGTCGCGAACGGGTAGTTCGCCGCGAGCACGGTCTGGCGCGTCAGCGCGTTGAACAGGGTCGACTTGCCCACGTTGGGCAGTCCCACGAATCCGATAGTCAAAGCCACAGTCCGGCAGTCTACCGGCGGGCCCGCCGCGGCGGAGGCGTCCCGCACCGGCCCCGTTCCGTGGGCAGAACCGGCAGCCCCGCCCGCTCCGTGGGCAGAAAGCGCGCTCTCCCCTGTTCCGGGGGCAGAACCGGCAGGGTTTTCGCTTCCGGGGGCAGAAACCCTTGCTTTTCTGCCCACGGAACCCAGAGGCCCGGCGGCCACGGGGCCCGGCAGCCCCAGCCCCAGCCCGGCGTGCCCACGGAACCCAGAGACCCGCACCGCCCAGCACGCATCCCCGTCCAGATGACCGATCCGTAGGGTGGACGGGCCGCCCAGACCCCGTCGACAGTAAGCACACCCGTGTCTGCCGACCAGAGGACGACAGCCGAGACCGCAGGGCCGCCGGGCCCTCCCGACGCCAAGTCCCGCGGCACCGTGCGCCTGCGCTTCAACGACTACCGGGACAAGCCGGCCGTGGACCCGCGCTACTTCACCGACCCGGAGGGCCATGACATGGCCGTCGCGGTGGCCGGCATCCGACTGGCCCGGGAGATCGTCTCCCAGCCGGCCATGGCGGCGTGGGCGGGGCGCGAGCTGGCCCCGGGCGAGCAGGCGCAGACGGACGAGGAGATCGCCGACTACGTGCGCCGCACCCACAACACCGTGTACCACCCGGTGGGCTCGGTGCGCATGGGCGCCGACGACGACGCCATGAGCCCCCTGGACGCCCGCCTGCGCGTCAAGGGCGTGACGGGTCTGCGCGTGGCCGACGCCTCCGTGATGCCCGAGCACGTGACCGTGAACCCCAACATCACGTGCGTCATGATCGGTGAGAAGGCGGCGCAGCTGATCCTGGCCGATCGCGCCTGACCGCCACGCAGATGCGGCGGGCCCCCGGTGGGGGGCCCGCCGCATCTGCGTTCGGGGGACGGACCGCGCGCCGGTCACGCCGGCCGCGCGCGGCTCCGTCAGAGGCCGGTCACTCGCCGGTGGTCTCGGCGGTCTCGCCCTCCACGGTCTGCCCGGCCACGGGGGCAGCACCGCCGTGGGTGACGGAGATCTTGCGGGGCTTGGCCTGCTCCGCCACCGGGATGGTGAGGGTCAGGACGCCGTCGCTGTAGTCGGCCTGGATGCGGTCGAGGGCGAGGCCCTCGCCCAGGGTGAGCTGGCGGGCGAAGGTGCCGGCGGAACGCTCACGGGTGAGCCAGCGTCGGTCCTCGCGGGCCGGGTCCTCCTTGCGCTCGGCGCGGACGGTGAGGGTGCGCTCCTCCACGTCCACGTCGATGGAGGCCGGGTCGACGCCGGGCAGCTCGACCTCGGCGACGAAGACGTCGCCCTCGCGGTACAGGTTCATGGGCATGGACACGGTGCCGGTCGCGCGGGGCGTCAGACCGTTCACCAGGCGCTCCATCTCACGGAACGGATCGATAGGACGGGCCATGTCGGTTCACTCTCCTCGGGATTCGGGTGGGCGCCGCTGACACCGCGGCGTCTGACCACTACAACAGCACGCCCGGCGAGCCTATTCCAGAAATCTACGTGAAGTTCGATCAACTTCCAGGCGGGCGGTCAGGACCCTCCCGGCCCGGGGTCAGCCCGCCGAGGCGATCTCGCTCTCCACCACCCACTTGTGGTTCCTCATCCGCATGCCGTCGGACTCGTAGTCCACCATGTAGACGGTCTCATCCGTCGAGGAGTGCACCGTGCCCTCCGCACCCTGCATGCCCGGCATGTGGTCAGCCGCGAGGGTGACCGCCGCGCCGTCGGGCAGGCGTTCGGCGCCCGCGTCCTCCAGCTCCTCCTGGACGACCCACTTGTGGTCCGTCACCTCGGGCCCGCCCGTCGTCGGCCGGTAGTCCACGGAGTAGGCGGTGGTCTCGTACGCGCCCACGACGGTGGCGGCGGCCCCCTCCATCCCGGGCATGTGGTCCGCCATGAGGGTGACCTCGGTGCCCACGGGGTGGGCCGGGTCCGCGGCGGGCTCGATGCCCTCGGGGGCGGGGCCGCCGTCCATCGCGTGGCCCGCGTGCCCGCCGTGGGAGGACGACGTCGCCGCCTCTTCCCCTCCCGTCGCGCAGCCGGTGAGCGCGAGCAGACTCGCCGCAGTCACGGCGACGGTCCTGGTCCAGAAACGCATGGTCATCGTCCGGTGTCTCCTTCGTCATCGGTGGTCTGGGGGGCCTCGAGGTGCCCGAGCGCCGCACGGAACGCGGCCTCCGCCGTCTCGCCGTACGGCACGAACAGCACCTCGTCCACGGTGTCGCCCACCTCGTCCGCCATCGCGTGGCAGGTCTCGACGGCAATCCGCGCCGCGTCCTCCATGGGCCAGCCGTAGATCCCCGCGGAGATCGCCGGGAACGCGACCGTCCGGGCGCCGAGCCCGGCCGCCACCTTCAGGGACTCGCGGTAGCACGAGGCGAGGGTGTCGGACTTGTCGATCGTCTTGGCCCACACCGGGCCCACCGTGTGGATGACCCAGCGCGCGGGCAGGCGCCCCGCCGTCGTCGCCACGGCCTGGCCGGCGGGCAGCCCCTCCGGCAGGTCGGTCTCGCGCAGGCGGCGGCACTCGGCCAGGATCTCGGGACCGCCACGCCGGTGGATGGCGCCGTCCACGCCTCCGCCGCCGAGCAGGGTGGAGTTGGCGGCGTTGACGACGGCGTCCGCGTGCGTGGCCGTGATGTCCCCGGGGGCGATGGTGAGCTGCATGGGTTCACGCTAGGCGCGGGTGGGCGCCGTCGGACAGGGCCGGTAGCCTCGGCCCCATGAGCACCCCGACGCCCACCGGACCGACCCCCACGCCTCCCGGCGGCGAGCTGCTGCCGCTGATCAGCCTCGCGGTGGAGCACGTGTTCAACACGCTCGGCCGGCAGCCCGTGTTCGCCCCCACAATCCTCGCCGTCACGGCCGACGGCCAGCGCGGCATGTGGGAGCACCCGGACCTCCAGCCCGAGCAGGCGGCCGCCACGGTCGCGAAGATCAGCCCTCGCCCCACGCGGGCGGTGGCCGTGTTCGACGGCGAGATCGAGACGGCGGACGGACCCCGCCCGGCCGTCGCGGTGGAGGCCTTCGACGCCGCCGCCCTGGCCTCGACCCGCATGGTCTTCCCGTATCTGCCCGGCGTGGCCGCGGCGGGCATCGCCGCCCGCGTCGACGGCGACCCGCAGGTCGTGGCCAACGGCCCCAACCCGCTCTTCGGCTGAGCCGCCCGCCACGACGACGGCGCGCCGCGGCCTACCGTGTCCGTGCAGCCTGCGAGGGTGGGGTCATGGAGATCCTCAGCCTGCTGCTCGCCCTCACCCTCGGACTCGTGCTGGGCGCCCTGCTGGGCGCGTGGCTCATGTGGCGCCGGGCGGCCGACGGCGGTGAGGAGGCCCGCCGGGCCCAGGCCGAGCTGGCCGCGCTGCGCACCGAGCACCAGGGGGCACGAGAGGAGCTCGCGGCCGCCCGGGCGGAGCAGCGCGCGCTCACGGCCGCGCGCGCCGAGGACGCCGAACGCCAGCGCGCGGAGTCCCA
The DNA here is from genome assembly GCF_017168505.1 of Micrococcus sp. KRD077. NCBI lineage: Bacteria > Bacillati > Actinomycetota > Actinomycetes > Micrococcales > Micrococcaceae > Micrococcus > Micrococcus sp. KRD077. Next base: position 54,618 of record NZ_JABFAZ010000021.1, read on the forward strand.
GGTGATGTCCACGCTCGCGCCGCTGGGCCAGCGGCTGGCGGCGCTCCAGGAGCAGGTGGGCGTGCTGGAACGGGATCGGGCCTCCCAGTTCGGCCGACTCGGGGAGCAGCTCCGCGCCGCCGCGGCCACCGACCGTGACCTGCTGAACCAGACCACCTCGCTCATGGCCACCCTCAAGTCCACCTCCGCGCGGGGCCACTGGGGCGAGGCGCAGCTGCGGCGGGTCGTCGAGGCGGCGGGCATGCTCCACCACGTGGACTTCACCGAGCAGGCCACGCTGTCCGGCAAGGACGGCGAGCGCCTCCGCCCGGACCTCGTGGTGTCCCTGCCCGGCGGCAAGGCCATGGCGGTGGACGCCAAGGCCCCCATCGGGGACGCGCTGGCCGCCGAGGCCCTCGCGGATGAGCCCGGCGAGGAGGCGTACGAGCGGCGTCAGGCGCTGGCCGGCCAGCACGCCGCGGCCGTGCGCCGCCACGTGGACCAGCTCTCCGCGAAGTCCTACTGGGCCGGCCTCGAGCACTCCCCCGAGCTGGTCCTGTGCTTCCTGCCCGCCGAGTCGCTCCTGGCCGCGGCCCTGGACGCGGACCCCGGGCTGCTGGACCACGCGTTCTCGCGGAACGTCGCGCTCGTCGCCCCCGTCTCCCTCCTGACCGCCCTGAAGTCCGTGGCCTACGCGTGGCGGCAGGACACCCTGGCCGAGAACGCCCACACCGTGGTGGCCAGCGCGAAGGACCTCTACGAGCGCCTCGGCACGCTCGGCACCCACCTGGACCGCATGGGCGGCTCCCTCAAGACCGCCGTGGACCGCTACAACCAGCTCGTCGGCAACGTCGAGTCGCGCGTGCTCCCCGCCGCCCGGCGCCTCCGCGACGCCGACCCGGGCCTGGCCCCCACGCCGGACATCCGCACGCTCGAGTCCGCGCCCCGACCCCTGGCCGCCCCGGAACTGGTCGCGGGCGTGGAGGAGGACGAGCTGCGCCGTCGTCGGGCGGAGTCGGCGCGGGAGGCGTGAGCAGGGCGGCACGGGTGCCGGGCGGATGGGCCGTCGCGGCCCCGAGGTCGTCTTTCCGTGTCCCAGGCCACTTGCTACCGTGAAACTCCCAGAGAATTGCCAGGCCGCGCCAAGGGCCTGACCTGAGGAGGAGGCCCCGTGGAGTCCCGATCGATCCCCCCGCCGAGCAACGTCAACGAGCACGTCTCCCGCTTCGACCCCCGAGCGGCCGCCCAGGAGTTCGAACACGAGCTCTCCCCGGGCATGCGTGACGAGCCACTGACCGGCGGCGAGAACGTCAAGCGCATCATCGGCCTCGTGGCCGGCCCCCTGCTCGCCGTCGCCCTGTTCCTGCTCATGCCGGGCGACCTCGGCGTCTGGCCCCGCCTCGTCGCCGCCACCGCCGTGCTCATGGCCGTGTGGTGGATGACCGAGGCCCTGCCCATCCCCGCCACCGCCCTGCTGCCGCTCGTCATCTTCCCGCTCGGCGTGCCCGCCGAGGAGTCCGACGGCGGCATCACCTTCGACTCCATCGGCGCGAGCTACGGCAACAACATCATCTTCCTGTTCATGGGCGGCTTCATGCTCGCCCTGGCCATGCAGCGCTGGAACCTGCACCGGCGCATCGCGCTCGGCGTCCTGAAGTTCATGGGCGCCAGGACCGTGAACCTCGTCCTGGGCTTCATGATCGCCACCGGGTTCATCTCCATGTGGGTGTCCAACACCGCCACCGCCGTGATGATGCTCCCCATCGGCGTGTCCATCCTCGTGCTCGTCCAGCGCTACGGCACGGACGACGCCCTGACCGGGGACGAGGCAGCGGGCCAGGTCGACCGCCCCGCCGCGCCCGCATCCGCGCCCGGCGAGGCCCCCACGCAGGCCGAGATCCGCTCCCTCACGAAGTCCAACTTCGGCACCGCGCTCATGCTCGGCATCGCGTACGCCGCGTCCATCGGCTCGCTCGGCACCATCATCGGCACCCCGCCCAACACCCTGCTCGCGGGCCACATGGCCGCCGAGCACGGCGTGGAGATCGGCTTCGGCCAGTGGATGCTGGTCGGCGTGCCGATCGCCGTCGTGCTGCTCTTCGCGTGCTGGTTCCTGCTCACCCGCGTGCTGTTCCGCCCCGAGATCGACGAGGTCCCCGGCGGCCGCGACCTGATCGCCACCGAGCTGGCCCGCCTCGGCCGCATGAGCGCCCCCGAGGCCAAGGTCCTCGCCGTCTTCGTCCTCGCCGCGCTGGCCTGGATCACCGTGCCGCTGATCTCCGAGTACGTCCTGGACCTGAAGTCCCCGCTGCTCTCGGACGCGGCCATCGCCATGGTCGTCGGGCTCATCCTGTTCCTCCTGCCGGCCGGTGGCGGGGCCGGGCGCGGCGTGCGCCTCCTGGACTGGGAGGCCGCGAAGGAGCTGCCGTGGGGCGTGCTCCTGCTGTTCGGCGGTGGCCTGGCCCTGTCCGGTCAGTTCTCCAAGTCGGGCCTGTCCACGTGGCTCGGTGAGCAGGTCAAGGGCTTCGGCGACATCCCCGTGTGGGTGCTCGTGGTGATCGCCGCCGTCGGCATCCTGCTGCTGACCGAGATGACCTCGAACACGGCCACCGCGGCCACGTTCCTGCCGGTCGCCTCCGGCGTGGCCCTGGGCACCGGCGTCGCCCCGCTCATGCTGGCCGCGCCCGTCGCCCTCGCCGCGACCTGCGCGTTCATGCTGCCCGTGGCCACCCCGCCGAACGCCATCGCGTACGGCTCCGGCTACGTGACCATCGGTCAGATGGTGAAGGGCGGCGTGTGGCTGAACATCATCGCCGCCGTGCTCATCTCCCTCGCGTCGATGACCCTGCTCGTCTGGGTCTTCGGACTCTGAGTCCTGACCACCCGCCGGCCCGGAACGCCGAGGCCCGCAGACGCGCCGCTACGCCGGCATCGTGACGGCGAGTCTGCGGGCCTCAGCGAGGAGACGAGGGGCGCGCTCAGGCCTCGGCGGCGCGGCGGCGTCCGCCGAGGGCGCGCCCGTCGTCGCCCACGCGCTTCATCTCGGCGCGCAGCTCCTTGGGCAGGGAGAAGATGATGTCTTCCTCGGCGGTCACCACCTCGTCCACCTGCCCGTAGCCGTACTCGGCCAGCAGCGCGAGCACCTCCTGGACCAGCACCTCGGGCACGGACGCGCCCGAGGACAGGCCCACGGTGGCCACGCCCTCGAACCAGGACTCGTCCACCTGGTTGGCGAAGTCCACGCGCTCGGCGCGGGAGGCCCCGTACTCCGCGGCCACCTCCTTGAGGCGCACCGAGTTCGAGGAGTTCGCCGAGCCCACGATGATCACCAGGTCGCACTCCGGCGAGATCGACTTGATGGCCGCCTGCCGGTTGGAGGTGGCGTAGCAGATGTCGTCCGAGGGCGGGTCCTGCAGGTTCGGGAACCGCTCGCGCAGCACGGAGACGATCTCGAGGGTCTCGTCCACGGAGAGCGTGGTCTGGGAGAGCCAGATCAGGTTGTCCGGGTCCTCCACCTGGACGGTGCGGGCCTCGGCGACGTCGTTGATCACCGTGGTGTGCTCGGGCGCCTCGCCGAACGTGCCCTCGACCTCCTCGTGGCCGTCGTGGCCGATCAACAGGATCCGCTTGTCCTGCTTGGCGAAGCGCACGGCCTCGCGGTGCACCTTGGTCACGAGCGGGCACGTGGCGTCGATGGTGCGCAGGTTGCGCTGGGCGGCCTCCTCGACGACGGCCGGGGACACGCCGTGCGCGGAGAACACGGTCAGGGCGCCCTCGGGCACCTCGTCCAGCTCGTCAACGAACACCACGCCGCGCTCGGTCAGGGTGTCCACGACGTGCCGGTTGTGGACGATCTCCTTGCGCACGTACACGGGGGCGCCGTGGTGCTCGAGGGCCTTCTCGACGGCGACGACGGCACGGTCCACGCCGGCGCAGTAGCCACGGGGGGCGGCCAGCAGCACGCGCTTCTCACCGGACACGGGCGCGGCCGCCTCCACCTCCTCACGGGAACGACGAACGCGCGGGACCTGCGGCATCCCGAGGCCGACGGCGGACGGACGGGCGGAGACGGAGGGAGCGGACATGCCCTCCATGCTATCGGCCGGGACGCAGACCGGGCCCGGGCTTCGCCGCGGGCTCAGCGCGACGTGACGTCGGCGGCGGTGTGGGAGCGGCCCACCGCGGGGGGACCGTCCGCCCGGGCGGCACGGACCCGGCCACGCCGAGCGACCCACAGCTCGGCCAGGGCCAGCAGCAGGCCCGCGGCCAGCACGATCCAGCCCAGGGTGGTCAGGGTCTGGGGGTAGGGGGCGACGGCGGCCGCGAACGCCGGGCGGGCGGCCTCCTCCATCTGCTGGACGAACGCGGCCACCCCGGGGGAGGCCCCCTCGGGTGCCGTGAGGTGGACCGCGTCCGGACCCAGGCGGGCGCCGCCGATCAGTCCGCCGGCCAGGGCGACCGCACCCGCCACGGCCACGGCGAGGCCCCGCCGCCCTCGGGGGGCGAGCAGCAGGGCGCCCACGAGCGCCAGCACGGAGGCGGCGGCAGCCCAACGCCAGTGCGCGGAGGCGTCCACCCAGCGGTGCACGGTGGCCCGATCCGTGCCGGCCAGGGCGTCGATGCGCGCGTCCATGCGCAGCGCGGTGCTGTCCCGCAGGTCCGCGGCGCGGTCGTACAGGGGTGCCAGCAGCGTGTCCGCGGCCCAGTCGCCGACGTCCGCGCCCGCGATCGTCTCCAGCAGCGCCTGCCCGGGCAGGTCGAACCGGTCCTCGCGCAGGTCACGTTCGATGTCGCCCAGGGCGGCGGTGATCCCGGACTGTGCGACGGGACCGAACGGGATGGTCACGTCCGCGCCCGAGCCGGGCTCGTCCGCGCCCTGCGGGTCCTCGAGCTGGGCGAGCCAGGCGCGCCGGGCCTCGTCAGCGGTGTCGGACCAGCCCTGCACCACCTGCGGGTCGTCCGCCACGCGCTGGGCCAGCGGGCGCAGCAGGTCCTCGGCCACCTGGGCCAGCGGGCCGGGCACCTGCTCGGGGATGGCGTCGTGCACGACGTCGTCGATCACCCCCGGCACGGCGGCGCGGACCTCGGGGTCCACCGCGACCTGCTCCGTCACCCCGCGCAGCAGCTCCGGGCGGTGCGTCGCCTCGTCGACGAGGGCACCGGCCGTCGCGAGCACCGCCAGCAGGCCCGCCAGGGCCGCGACGAGGAAGCTGAGGGTGGTGCGCATGAGGTCCTTTCCGTTCCGTTCCGACCCCGTCGAGCGTACTGATCCCGGCCGGATGTTCCCCGGTCTGAGCACCCGACCGGTCCGGCGGCGGCCCCGGGGGACGCCCGGGCGCCGTCTTGCGCGTCCGGCGAGGGCGGTACGGTGGGCCCGTGCCCGGGCGGACCGGGCGCGGACAGGAGGGACCCGGATGGACCAGCCCGTGACCGAGGGCGCCCCGGCGGCGTCGGACGTGCCCGGCTCGGCGCCCGCCCGCGCGGGCGAGACCTCCGCCGAGCGGCCGTGGCCCCTGCGGCGGCTCTCCGAGAACCTCAAGGCCCACATCGAGCGCGCCCCCGCCACGTGGATCGAGGGCCAGCTGATCGAGTTCAAGAACAACCGCGGCAACGTCTACATGACCATGCGGGACCTCGAGGAGGAAATCTCCCTGCCGCTCACCGCCTGGCGGAACGTCGCCATGACCCTGGACGGGACCGTCCAGCAGGGCTCCCGCGTGGTGGCGCGCGTGAAGCCGAACTTCTGGCTCAAGGCCGGGCGCCTGTCCATGAACGTGCAGGAGATGCGCCCGGTCGGCCTCGGTGATCTGCTGGCCCGCGTGGAGCTGCTGCGCCGGGCCCTCGCCGAGGAGGGGCTGACCTCCCCCGCGCGCAAACGGCCGCTGCCCCTGCTCCCCCACCGGATCGGGCTCATCACCGGCCGCGACTCGGACGCGAAGAAGGACGTGCTGCGCAACACCCTGCTGCGCTGGCCCGCCGCCGAGTTCGAGATCCGTGAGGTCGCCGTGCAGGGCACCGAGGCCCCTCGGCAGGTGGCCGCCGCGCTCGCCGAACTCGACGCCGACCCGGCCGTGGACGTCATCGTCATCGCCCGCGGCGGCGGCGCGCTCGAGGAGGTCATCCTGCCGTTCTCGGACGAGGCGCTGGTGCGCGCCGTGGCGGCGGCGCGCACGCCCGTCGTCTCGGCGATCGGCCACGAGGCGGACCGCCCGGTCCTCGACGACGTCGCCGACCTGCGTGCCTCCACCCCCACGGACGCGGCCAAGCGGATCGTCCCGGACGCGGCCCAGGAGGCCGCCGGACTCGCGGATGCGCGTCTGCGGCTGGCCGCGGCCGTCGAGCGCCGCGTGCGCGCCGAGGCCGAGGGGCTCGCGGCCCTGCGCTCCCGGCCCGTGCTGGCCCGTCCGCACGTGATGGTGGACACCCGGCAGGAGGAGACGGACCGGTGGCGCGAGCGCGGCCGGTCCGCCCTGGGCCACCGGCTCGTCCGCGAGGAGGACGCCCTCACGCAGCTGCGCGCCCGCGTCCGCGCCCTGTCCCCGCAGCGCACCCTGGACCGCGGCTACGCCGTGGTCCAGCACGCCGGACAGGTCGTGCGCGACGCGGACCAGGTCGCCCCGGACGACCGGCTCGACATCCTCGTGGCGGCCGGACGGATCGCCGCGGACGTCGTCGCGACGCACCGGACCACCCCGACCCCATCCCACGAGAGGACACGACAGGCATGAGTGAACAGGGCATGGAGCAGACGCAGGACGCGGGCCGCCCGAGCGGGGTGGAGGGCTTCACCTCCGCGGACGTCTCGGACGTGGCCCAGATGAGCTACGAGCAGGCGCGCGCCGAGCTGATGGAGACCGTGGGGCGGCTGGAGGCCGGTGGCGCCGGCCTGGAGGAGTCCCTGGCCCTGTGGGAGCGCGGCGAGGCCCTGGCCGACCGCTGCCAGGCCTGGCTCGACGGCGCCCGCGCCCGCCTCGACCAGGTGCGCGGCGAGGCCGCCCCCGACGTCGACTGACCCCGCCCCCGCTTTCGTTCGGGAAACGGCGGCCTCCGCCCCGCTTTCGTTCGGGAAACGGCGGGGGCGGGGGCCATCGGCCCCCGCCCCCATGCGACTCGCGCCCGACGTCGGTCAGGCGGTCTGGTCCTCGTGCTTGCCCTCGCTCATCTCCTCCACGACCTTGGCGTTGAAGGCGTCGAGATCGTCCGGGGAGCGCGAGGTGGTCAGCCCGTTGTCCACGACGACCTCATCGTCCACCCACTGGGCGCCCGCGTTCTTCAGGTCAGTCTTCAGGGACGGGTAGCTGGTCAGGCGGCGGCCCTCCACGACGCCGGCCTCGATCAGGGTCCACGGGGCGTGGCAGATGGCCGCCACCGGCTTGTGCTGCTCGAAGAAGGCACGCACGAACGCCTGGGCGTCCTTGTTGACGCGCATGGCGTCCGCGTTCAGGGTGCCGCCCGGCATCACGAGGCCGTCGAAGTCCTCGGCCTTGGCGTCCTTCACCGTCGTGTTCACGTCGAAGGACTCGCCGTGATCCCAGTCGGACTGCATCGCGGTGATGGTGCCGGACTCCGGCGAGACGAGCACGGGGGTCGCGCCGGCGGCGATCACGGCCTCCCACGGGGAGGTCAGCTCGACCTGCTCGACGCCGTTGGTCGCGAGGAACGCGACGGTCTTGCCGGTCAGCGGGGCATTCTGGTTGGCGTTCTCAGTCATGGGTCCACCTTTCGGATCGGATCCGGAGCGCCTCTGCGGCGCCCGGTGTCCGTACATCGACTCACCGCGGCCCCGTGCTCGGCAAGGTCCGGCCACCACTGCCCGCCCAGCGCGACGACGGCGGCGCTCAGCCCGCCAGCAGGCGACGGCGGGCGGCCGCGACGTCGAAGTCGGCCTTCGGCCAGTCCAGCCCCATCCCCTGCAGGGTCTCGATGATCAGCTGCTGCACCGCCAGCCGCGCGAACCACTTGCGGTCCGCCGGCACGATGAACCACGGCGCGTCCTCGGTGTCCGTCCGCTCGATCGCGATCCGGTACGCGTCCATGTACTGGTCCCAGTACGCGCGGTCATCGAGATCGCTCTCGCTGAACTTCCAGTGCTTCGTGGGGTCGTCCAGGCGGGCCAGCAGGCGCTTGGCCTGCTCCTCCGGCGAGATCCGCAGCATCACCTTGACGATCCGTGTCCCCGCGGCGCGCACGGCCGCCTCGAACTCGCGGATGGCCCCGTAGCGCTCCTCCACCTCGGCCAGAGGGGAGAGCCCGCGCACGCGGTGCACGAGCACATCCTCGTAGTGCGACCGGTCGAACACGGAGACCAGGCCGGGCCGCGGGAGGTGCGGTCGGATGCGCCACAGGAAGTCGTGGGCGCGCTCCTCCGGGGTCGGCGCCTTGAACGCGTGCACGTGGACGCCCAGCGGATCCATCGCCCCGATCACGTGGCGCATGATCCCGCCCTTGCCGGCGGTGTCCATGCCCTGCAGGACCACCAGCAGGGACGGCACCTCCCCCACGGGCGCGTCGCGCACCGACTGGGCGAACAGCAGCTCCTGCAGGTCGGCGAGCACCGCGCCGCGCGCGGCCAGGTCCTTCTTGCCCTTCGCCTTGTCCCCGCCGTAGCCGGGCGTCGCGGCGGCGTCGACGTCGGCCGGGCCCCGGACCTCGTCCCCGCGGCGGGCGGCGAACAGCTCCCGGGCGGGGGCGCCGAAGACGCCGTCATCAGTGGCACGGGCGGGACGGCCCGCCTCGGTGGCCGGGGTGTCAGCCATGGCGCTCCCTCCAGTCCTCGAGGAAGTCCTCGAGGCGGTCCAGGGCCACGTCCAGGTCCTTCACGCTGGGCAGCGTGACGAGCCGGAAGTGGTCGCTGTGCGGGTAGTTGAACGCCCCGCCGTGCGAGACGAGGATCTTCTTCGCCCGCAGCAGCTCGATGACGAACGCCTCGTCGTCGTCGATCGCGTAGACCTCCGGGTCCAGCCGCGGGAACAGGTAGAGGGCGCCGTGGGCCGGCTGCACGGACACGCCGGGGATGGCGTTCAGGCGGTCCTGGGCGAGGTTGCGCTGCTCGAGCAGCCGGCCGCCGGGCAGGACGAGGTCGTTGATGGACTGGTAGCCGCCCAGTGCCACCTGGATGGCGTGCTGCGCGGGCACGTTGGCGCACATCCGCATGTTGGCCAGCAGGGTCAGGCCCTCGAGGAAGTCGGCGGCCCGGTGCTTCGGCCCGGACACGGCCACCCAGCCGGAGCGGTAGCCCGCCACCCGGTACGCCTTGGACAGGCCTGAGAACGTCAGGGTGAGCACGTCGTCGGACAGGCCGGCGGCGTTGATGTGGCGGGCGCCGTCGTAGGTGATCTTCTCGTAGATCTCGTCCGCCATGAGGACGAGGTTGTGGCGGCGGGCCACGTCCACGATGCCCTGCAGCACGGCGCGGGAGTAGACCGCGCCGGTGGGGTTGTTCGGGTTGATCAGGACGATGCCCTTGGTGCGCTCCGTGACGAGGGACTCGATGTGCTCGAGGTCGGGCTCCCAGCCCTCCTCCTCGACGCAGCGGTAGTGCACCGCCCGGCCCCCGGCCAGGGTGGTGGCGCCGGTCCACAGCGGGTAGTCGGGCGAGGGGACGAGGATCTCGTCGCCGTCGTCGACCAGGGCCTGCAGGACCATCGTGATCATCTCGGAGACGCCGTTGCCGATGAACACGTCGTCCACGCCGATGTCCCGGATGCCCCGGGACTCGTAGTACTGCGAGACGGCGGTGCGCGCCGAGTAGATGCCCTTGGAGTCCGAGTAGCCCTGCGCGTGCGGCAGGTGCTGGTGCATCGCCGCCAGGACGGCGTCCGGCGCCTCGAAGCCGAACGGGGCCGGGTTGCCGATGTTCAGCTTCATGATCCGGTGGCCCGCGGCCTCCATCCGCTGCGCCTCCTCCAGGATGGGGCCGCGCACGTCGTACCGGACGTTCAGCAGCTTGGCGGACTGGCGGATCTGGCGGGGATGCGGGGTGGGCATGCCCCCATCATGGCACCCCCCGGGCGGTGTGCATCACAGTCGAGCTCGTGCGACGCGGGCCGGCACCCCGCCTCCGTGCGGGCTCAGAACCAGGAGCCGCGGGGCACGAACCAGTCCTCAGGCGCGTCCTCCAGGCCATGGTCCACCAGCCAGTACTGCGCGGCCTCGGCGGCCGGAAGCGGGTCGGCGCCCGTGGTGAGCCGTTCGAGCTCCCGCAGACCGTCGCCGTCGAGGGCGGACATCACCTCGGCGATGCGCCGCTCGGCGTCGTCATCCAGCGTCGCGGCGGAGCCGACGGCGGTCAGCCGCCCCTCCGGGAGCACGCGGCCGTCGTCCTCGAGCGGGACGAGCGTGTTCGCGTCGATCTCCGGATCCGTGTCGGTCAGCAGCGCGACCTGGGCCTCGTCCGCGACGAGGGCGGCGCTCGGGTCCTCGGTGTCGGCCAGCCAGGTCTCGGGTCGGCAGCCGGCGAGCCGGTCCAGGCGGGCGCGCAGGGCCGTGGCCGCGTCCGGATCCGCCGCGGCGGTCAGGGGCGGGGGTGCGACGGCGGTGAGCGACTCGCACCGGCCGTTGAGGTCCGTGATCGACTCGAGCTCGAGCCGGGCCGCGGTGGTCTGGGTGACGACCGCGGTCAGGCGCAGCACGCCCGCCGACGAGGACAGCACCGCCGGGGCCTCGTCCTGCGGTGTCCCCGCCGCGGACGTCTGCCCGGCGAGCAGCGTCTCCAGGACGCGCCCGGCCGCCGGGGCGTCGGCCGCGGGGTCGCCGACGGGCAGCGCGGTGGGGCTCGGGGCGGCGGTCGAGGCGGTGGCCGAGGCGGTGGGCACGGCGTCCGTGGACGGGCCGGCCTCCATCCCGGTCGGCGTCGACGCCGGCGACGGCGGGGACGGCAGCGCCGCTGCGGGGTCGGCGGCGGTGGCCAGGGCCAGGGTGTCCACGACGGCGACCGTGTCCCCGCCGGCGGCGGACCACGCCGACTGCTCCACGGCGACGCCGTCCTCGTCCGCCACGGCGTGGCCGTGCAGGCGCAGGTGACGGGCCAGGACCGCCGCGACGGCGCCCTCCAGGCCCTCGCCGCCGTGCACGACCGTGATCGGTGGGCCTGACGCGGAGGGCGTCGGCGGGGCGTCCGCCTGCCGCGCGCACGCCCCCAGGGCCAGCGACAGCGCGAGGGCGGAGGCGGCGAGGGCCGTCGGGCGGCGGTGGGCGGGGCGGCTCACGTGTCCACCCCGGCACGGGCGAGCGCCTCGGTGACCCAGGAGGCGGTGCGCAGCTCGCTGAGCTCCGCGAGGTCGAACCAGCGCGCGTCCGTCGAGGATCCGCCGACCTCAGGGCGCAGGACGCCGCCCGTGATGCGGGCGGTGTAGAGGACCTGCACGGTGAGCAGGGGCAGCGGCTCGCCCCGCAGGCGCTTCTCCACCGGGATCGTCCCGGTCGTGACGCCCAGCAGGCCCGTGAGCTCGGCGGTGTGGCCGGTCTCCTCCCAGACCTCGCGCAGGCACGCCTCCTCCGGGCTCTCGCCGAGCTCGATGCCGCCGCCGGGCAGCGTCCACTGCAGGAACTCGGGCCCCTGCCACGAGCTGAGCAGGACGCGGCCGCCGTCCACGATCAGGGCGTAGGCGCCGGCGCGGGTCTGGAACGGGCCGGCGGGGTGCGCTCCGGCGGCGTCCGGGGCGGCGGGGGTGGTGCTCATGGCTGCGGGCTCCTGGCGGCGGTGGGACGGCCCGCGGCGGGCGACGCCGGGGCCCGGCCAGTCTACGAGCACCGCCCACCGCGAACAGCGGCACGGCCCACCGACCCGCGCCCTAGGTGTAGGAGGGCATGACGTTGTTGACTCGGGTCGGTGCCAGTGAGGCCGGAGGAGCGTCTCCGCAGGAGGTATGAGGCCGATGGTAGTTGTAGTGGTTCACCCACACCTGCAGGGCCTCACGCCGAGCTTGCTCTGAGGTGTAGGGGCGGGCGTAGAGGACCTCATCGACCATCAGCCGGTTGTACCTCTCCACCTTCCCGTTATGGCGCGGGGTGTAGGGGCGGATCCGGTGGTGCCGGCCCCCGAGCGAGACCACCTTCGCGGTGAAGTCCGCAGCCCGATAGTTGTTCCCGTTGTCCGTGATCACCCGGTCCACGGTGATGCCGTGGGCGGCGAAGAACGCCCGCGCCCGGCAGTAGAAGCTCACGGTCGTGGCCGCCCGCTCGTCCTCCAACGCCTCGGTGTAGG